>DSBE01000165.1 GCA_011053085.1 Chloroflexota bacterium | reverse complement strand
TTGAAAACCTTGCCGGTGGCGACGGCGATGTTCACCACCTGGTCAAGGTGCTCGGCGTAGAATTCGGCGCTGCGTTTGCCCAAGACCTGGGCGAGTTTGTCTTTGGTCATGAGGATGCCTCCTTGAAATGTCAGCCGAATATACCATGTGTGTCACAAAGCACATGCGAGTACATTGGTTTCACCACCAAACGTATCTTACGTTAGGATATGAGCACTAATTCCCATACATTAAGCCTTCGCTGTCGCCCATTCTCGATTGCAGTTAGCTGAAAGCCCACCCTCCCATAAAAATCATTGGATTCTAAATCTTCAGGACACTTTAATAGAATGTGGCTTTTCCCGTATTCTTTGGCTTCCTCTTTTAACGCCTCGACCAACAGCCTCCCGACACCTTGTCTTCGCAACTGCGGCGCTACTACAAAGTGATAGATTGTGGTTTGTTGATCAAGTCGGTGATGATAATCCAAAACTCCGACTATAGTTTTCCCACCATTAGCTACAAAAACTTCACTTCTATCAATACTTTTCATTAGCGCAGGTCGGAGAACAAAGCCAAGTTCATGCTTGTGCGAATCTACCAGTGACTTGATAGCATCCAAATCAACAGGCTTCGCTTTGCGGATTTTTATCACTAAGCTTCTCCTCCACCATGATAGCTCTTTCTTGGTCGTACCTGAAGCATCATAACTTTTTCCTGTTCATCGTCAACAAGTACGGCTTCGCCACGCCTATTCAACTTGCGAATATAGGTCTTTAATTCCCCACCCATATAGTCTTGGCTGAGTGCATTAACAGCCTGTATATCTGCACGGTTAGTGAGTTTTTGAGCGACAATAATGTCACATTGCGAGATAATTTCACTATCTATAGCTGAAGGTTGTTGACTCGCCACCACTAAAGACAGTCCTGGCTGCCTCCCTTCCTTGGCCCATCTGATGAGGGCTTCTTTTGCTAGAGTCGTTTTGCCCGAAGGTACAAACTGATGGGCTTCATCAATGAGTACCCACACTCGTGGAAGTTCTCCAATCAGGCCTAGTCCTTCTTTTCGTCTTGCTATGGTACGACGCTTGAACATATCCCGAGCCAGTACATCTACAATTAGATTGCGTCTACCTTTAGGGCCAGGGTCCAAAGTACTCAAGTCAATGATGTTCACTGCTTGGTGATCGAAGACTTCCCATAATTCTTGGTAACGAGTGCTGAAAATTCCCCAGTCTTGAGCCATTTCCAGACGGTTGAGTAAAGCTTGACGAGTACGATCATTCGCCAACTCATCCATTTCAATAGCTTCAATGATATCGGGAATGAAAAAGTGTTCTTTTCGACGACGTTTTAAGTGTTGGACCGCGCGGAAGAGCGCAATACCCATAACATCAGAGATACTCAGATCAAATAATTCGCACCAGGCGTCAGGGGACAAATCAGCCGGATTGATTTTGAATTGGCGAAATCGAACTCCCTTACTTTCGATCACTTGAACAACTTCGCGCCCTCCATAAAGTAACTCTGGATCGCCAGGTACAAGAAGTAATGTCGGTACACCTTTTGGGGTTAGGCCAGAGTCCCAAAGTAAGCGCTCTTGTGCCTGGTTAGGTTGTGCCATAGGATAATAAATCCCCATAGGGTCAACAATGACAACCAGAGTGTCACCTGCGTCTAGCAATTCTTCAACAATAACACCTAAGGTGTATGATTTACCAGAACCACGTTTCCCACACACAAGCACAGCGCGAGAACGCGAATCGTCAAGATAGACGAATTCTTGATTTTTCAAATCTTTGCCAATGTTAAGCATAGTTCACCAACCTCATTGTTACGAATGGTACGATGGATTCTTGAAATGAGATCCCTCCATGAACACCTTGCTCATCTATGTGTAGAGGGCGACGTAGTTTTGGGAAACCGAGACAGTAATACTCTTGCTGGTTTATAACGAATCGTTTACCTGATTCATTTTGTTGATACAATTCTTTCCAAGTACACCATCGAGTACTGGCTTTGCCTGGCGCGTTGCCAATAACCACCTCGTCAAATTCACCTCGCCATAAAATACCATGATCGGAAGTCAAGTACAAGCGCGTGATAAGGTTCAAACTGGCACACAATTCTGCTAAAGACTCGAATTCTTGATAAATTTGGCGTACAATCACATCAATGGGAGGTTGTCTTTTTTGATGATGCACATAACCATCCAAACCCGTTCTCAAAATCTGTATGTAGACTCTCTGTTCTCGGTGTGCTGCTAAGAAACTTTGCATAACAGCTAGAATGTGTTGAAAGTCACCAATTTTCTCGACTTGGGGGATAGTGCGGAACAGCGAATTTGTAAGATCATTATCATTGCGTGTCCAATAGGAAATACCTAGCCTATTTTGATAACCCATATCGAATAATCTCAAGGCTAAGGGTGGATCATTGACAATGTTAGGGAACGCTAATGAAGTGAAAGTCGGAACATCAACCAGGCAAGGTTGAACATCAACTCTTGACTTTTCTATATCAATGTATTGAGTCAAGCGATAATAAGAAAGACCGTCAACCAAAAAGAGAATAACCACTTCAGTTTCTTGACTACTACGAATGTCATTTGTAATACGCTCTGCTATCTGGCTTTGACGCAACATCCTTCTGGCGATGCAATCATATTGGTCCAAGATGATATCATTAAGTTTGAGTGTAAAAGGATTATGGCCACATACAACCCGTGGGAACCGCTCTGTATGAGTATCATCAGAATGCACTATGAGCATTTTTGTTGGCAACATAGAAGACGGCATATCTATCTGAGCAAAGAGCTCTTTGGTTGTTTCAATGACCACAACATCATCAGGCAGGTAACACATTGAAACAGGGTGTATCTCGGCGATAACAGGTGTCTGATCAGTCAAACTTATTATCTCATCTAATTGCATCATATTATCCCCGGCGCCGGATCCTAATAAGAACTCGGTTTTTACGATACAATCCTTCTAATACGTCCAACAAATCATTGAGTGTTATGTCCTTGCCAGCTTGACGCAAATCCACAAAGAGATCGGTTAGATCTAGGTCGGGGTTACTTTCCATAACTGTCAAAGTCTCTAATTCTTGTTCACTTAAGGAGTGGTCTTGAAAAATAAGTGGCCCTAGTTGCTGGCGAGCATCTTCAATCGCTTTTACAACGGCCTTGACTTCAGCGATCAATGCATCGAGTTCCTCGCCAGCATTGCGTATCATTGCAACAGTCAAAGCCTTGCGTAGCTGATGCAGCTTTGTTTCTGCACTATGTATACAGTGTTCTATTTTTTGAACAAGCGCTTGATTATCGGGCGCAATATTGTGAATATATTTGGCTTTAAGTAAATCGGTTTGTTCTCTTTGAAGATCAACTCTTATCTCCTGTAAGCGTTCCTCTATTTTGCCTCGCACATCTTCATACAAATCTTGATATGATTCTTGATCTTCACCGTAAGTATAGCGCGCGCGAGGGCGATAATCACGCACGGAAAGCTCACGCAAGTAAGCCTCGTAACTCTCCTTTACTTGACCAAAGTGTTCATTACCATGACGCCGATGGCTTTCCAGCTCGTCTGCAATAGTTTGGATTTTGGTTGCAAAAGTTTCCCATTGCGCTAATCCTTTCTCCCTATTCTTTGTGAAAAAAGCTTGGATTTCTGGTATAACTTGTTGTGTCAGGTGCCCACGAAGTTCTGGAAGGCGATCTAAAGCATTGAAGAGTTGATCTGTATCTCTCAAAATCTTGATCCACCGTTTGAGGTCATCCACAAAACCGAATAATGTCTCACGCTGCTTTGCTAATGCTGCGGCTTGCGTCTGCCCCGTTCTTTGTGCCGCATACAAGTTGAGGATTTGCTCAACAGGATCTCCATCCCCGGCCTTTTCTAAGGCCGTCGTTAAGTTATCTTTTAGTGTTTCATAATCTTTGGCTAATGCACGTCGTCTTTTATCCAAGAGTTGCCGTAACTCGTTCAGATGCATTACAAAAGCAACTTGTCCTTGTATTTGCTGATCCAGTGCCCCAGACTGTCGGAGAGATATCAAGGCACGTTCAACTTCTAAGATGCTCTCGTTCAGTTGGCGTTGCAATGTTACTCGTTGTTTGGCTAGAGTTTGACTCAGACGTTGCTCCAAATCGTTAATGCGCGTCTGTAGTTCGTCTAATTCCTCTTCATCTTCAAGAGCTACATCCAACAATGATTGGGCTTCGGTTAAACTGGTTTGCAATTCGTTGAGTTGATCGGAAGACAGTAATTCCGGTTGAATTTGGGCAATCTGCGAAACTAGATTTTCGAGATGTGCACGTAATTCCGCTGGATCAGGGCCTACTTGAGCCAGATAAATGATTTTTTCTTGTGGGTCAAATCGTGTATAACCACGAGCTGCAAGTAGTTGAAGGGCTAACAAGGTTTCTTCATCACGGTAGCCTAACTCACGAGCAGTATCAACGGCCACATTGGCCTCTAGTATTGATACTAACTTATTCCCCACATTTTTTTTCTTGGTGCTGCTACGTAATTTTGCCAAAACGGTATTTTCTAATGGGTGAAGTTTCAGCCGTAGTTCACCAATACTTTGATCTCCACGGCCTTTCCATTGACCTTTTTCCATTAACTCGGCATATTCATTTTCAATCCGATTCTCAAAAGTTGCCACGCTCCCCAAACCAAAGCGTCGAGCTAATGACTCCTTTGTGCTTTCAATTGTTGTGTGGCCACGTCGTTCTTTAAGCGTCATATCTCGCATTGCATTGATATAATCGTTGAGCACCGATTCGTACTGCGCTTGAACAAAGAAGGTACGATAGTTTGGATAAAGTGTTCCACACTGTCTATTAAATAACTCCTCAATCATATGCAAGCCCACACGCCTAAGCGGAGGGGTAATACTATTGCTGAGCTCCCGATCAAATAGCGTTTGAATGATGTGCCCAACCAAGCGACCAGTAAGATGTTCTATTTCACCCCGGTCACTCTCAGGAATGATGCGATCTTCAGTTTCCTCCCAGCGTTCAAAATAGTCTATCAGGCTGAGCATCAGCAGTGGAGTTACAAACTCAGGCAAAACATATTCTTGTAGTTTGCGGATGTCATCAGGCAGTCCGCCACTAATTTTTTGTTGAACGTTTAGCGTAAACCTGACCAACTGTTCGGAAATTATAGTTAATTGTCCCGATGCGATTTCCCCTCTTGCTATAAACAGAAAATCGAGTTGTAAATCTGCTATGGAGTTCAATGGTTCCATTTGAGCTTCGTCATAAGCAACCTGCAACGATACTCGCCGACGTGGATATTGTGGATTAAATGAGCCTTCAACTAATGCGGTATAACTTCCACGGGCTGAAGGCCCAAACTTTAGTTCGCCCCAACCAATCGTGGCAGCACCCCTGCGCTGCTGGAAAAAGCGTGGTAACAGATGCCGTGTAAAGGCACGCATTGCAGCTTCTTTATGCAATTCATCTTCTTCGTAAGTTTGCCAGAACCGAGTGATAATCATATCTACAGTACGTGTAGGAACCTCAGAGCGTGTTAGCCCTAACAGGGTGTCGCCCTCAGCCGTCCGTACCATAATTTCACCGTGCGATTGCTTAGATAATGCCACAACGGCATCATAAAGCTGGTGATATTTTTGGATTTCAACTGGACAGCCGCGCGGAAAAGCTGCAATGAGTTTGATTGCCTGTGCTTTAGCTGGCGTGTCCATGATAGACGAACTGAGTACTTGCCGCACCACAGATTTCAATTTATTGGTTTGTGCTTGAAATCGGATGTTGGATTCCAAAAAATCGTCAATTAGTTCGATAGGAGTATACGCTGTTTTATGATCTTCGTAGTGAAGAATTGCGCGTTTAAAACTGTCAATAACTGTGCGCGGGCCTTCTCCTAAGTCACGCCGTTCTGTGATTTGCCCAATAGCGCGCAATGTGTGCGGATGCATAACTTGTGCTGTCACATCGTCGAGCTCAAAAATCTCGACATAGCGTTGCCATAGTTGGGCGGGGAATTCAACAGTGTAAACATCCTGTAGCCGGTAATACAGGTTGTCCTTCTTGAGTCGATGTAATACATCCCTGCCTTGTTCTTGAATTACCGATTCCGCATAGTCGGGGATACTGAGCACAACACCTAATGTATTAGAACGCGTGTCCAGCCCCCACACGAACTCGCGGAATTCCTGAATGATTCGACGCAAGTTAGCGCCCTTGCTAAAGTATTGTTGAAACTCGTCAGGGAATAGCACTAACCCCTTAAATCCGGCCCGTAAAGTGAGTGCTGCCGCCGCATCTAAGAAGAACAATAGATTGGATGGTGTTAATTCCAAGATCAAGCTTCCACCGTCCAACATATCGTTTAACATACCCACAGCGGTCACTTTAGCAATGCCATGTTCACGCATGTAGCGTTCTGCCATTTCTTCGACTGTTGCTGCTGTGTATTTTTGGTACACTTCATCTAGATCATCAACCAATTCCGGTTGCCTTCTTTCCAAACGGAATTTCACCCAACCATAGGTTGCCTTCAACATGTCTAACAGCGAAGCGCAATAAAATGGTGGAACAGCCACAATATCCTGTTGTTCACACTCGTGCCATAGAAAAGCCAATGTGCTGGTCTTCCCATATCCATAATCTGCGACAACCAGGCCCTTGGGAGTCTTCGCATTGGTTGTTAATTTGATAATGCGTCTGCTAAAGTTGCTGGTATCACCCATTGGAATAAAGGTCGCAACATGTCTGGCATAATCTGCTTCTACTTTGGCTGTGTGGTGTAATAAATCATCAGCATTGACGGTGGAAAGTACCACCTCTTTGTCCAGAATTGCTTGTAAACCTGTTAGCATATTCATACTCCTTGCGATAGATACGGATTTAGCAATTGCCATAGGTTAGAGGCAGATGATGGATCCCGGAATACCTTGATACTCTTTAGGTTCTCAACAACTCTATCCCAATCTTGTGCTTCCAATTCGAGCTCCACATACGATGTATAATCACCGATCATCTGTTGTGTAATCAGTACGGCGTAACGGATTTTCCGAAAACTGAGGTGTTTGAGAATATTTCGGTGTGATTCGCGGTCAGGAGCACAATTATCGACAATGAGTCCTATGATTTCCTGATCCTGCAAATCAGCAAGACAATCTATGTGCGCCAAGTAAACGTATCGCATTTCCTCTGCCAAACTCCAACCGAGAAACGTTTTACCCACACCAACGGAACCAAATAGATTGACAGTTCCGGGAATTCGCAAGGTCTTCTGCAAAGCACGCATTGCATTAACCTGGCTAGGCGTTAACCAAGCCCGGTTTCGATGGGTTTTGATTTGATTAAGCAACCGGATAAATTCACTCATCTCAGTTAAACGAAATCTTCAACTACTGGTGCGCGATACAGCGTTAAATACTGCCCCCAACCGCCACCAATGCCCTTTTCAAGATAATCAAATTGGGCAGTTGCATAGTCTAGTACACGATCGAAACCATCGGGTTCCAATAGGCAAATCTGGCAAATCGTGTTACGCGGTTCTTCGCCCAATAGAAGATTGGTACCGTAATCCATTTCATTGCCCCGATATACAAAATTAACTCCCAGAATAAAGAGTTCTGGTGGACAAAATGTGCGGCGGGCAAACAATTCAGAAGGTTGGTTGATTACACCAGGCACCAATTCTTCAATCCAAAGAAATGCACCCCCAACACTTTTGGCGCTTAGCGCAATGTCAGAACGTTCAAAATGCGTTCGTGCCAATCCTTCGATCTCAGATGTTAAATCTTTCTTGCCTTGGGAATCCATGTGATAAGACCCCAATTGCCAAAGATGTTTACATATCTCGCGATATGTCCAAGAAAAACAATGAATAGAAGGTTTCTTCTTGTCCCAAAGAGTATATTGATAGCCATGAACAATATCTGGGAATAAGTCGGGTTTATTCATTTCCAGCCTAACTAGGGCTTTCCCCTTATCCGTGAGTAAATTTTTGTCCATTTCTACAAAATCTAGTTCGCGTGCTGTCATCAATGCTTCTAAGCGAGCTCGATCTCGGATTGTGAAACCAAGAGTATCTGCTTGATCAACAATTTCAGCAATAGTACTCAGACCAGGGTAATCTTCTAATGTGGCGAGTATTGCTATCATATCACCGGGCTGAGCATTGCGAACATGAAAAACGAAATCACTAGACAATGTAAATCTCCTTAAACAATTGATAATAACGCGGGGATTTCCAAGCAATCAATGATGCTATAGATGTCTCGTCAAGATGGGTATTGATGTCTATTGTTTCCATTACTACTGCTAGATTATGCAGACTGCGATATAATCTTCTTTCACTAAGTAATCGAAAATCTTCACAGAAAGGACAAGTATGCTTTGTGCGTTGCTTTATCTGTTCAAATTCTACCTGACTCAAAGCGGAATTTTTAGTGCTTCGATGAGAAACATTGTAAGCTCGTGTGAAGGGCATATAAGCTTTTCCATAGCCAGCGGACCGTTGCCAAGCCAAGCTGTCAAAGCTGTATATCCCCAATTTCTTAAATGCATAAATCAAGGGAGGTGTTGAAACTCCAAAAGTATGCAGGTTTATACCACCCCGAGCTAATTCTGAAGCAATATGGATAACATTTTGGGCAGAACGTCTATCAGCCACGTTTATGCTGCTATTTGATCCACTTGTACCAAAACTTCCAAAGCCTATGTATCTCACTCCCATCTCTCGATAGGCCAAGATACAACGATTTACTTGCTCAAAAGTATGGCCTTGGATTACGGGCATTGAACACTCCTGAACATTTGAGGGCATTTCAGCAAAGAACATCTTTGACGCGGTTATCGTGTCATTGACTTTAGCAGCTACGATCTCTGCCGTGTCGCTGGATGTAGGCACATGATCTGGCAATACATACCAATCAGCCCATTGATTCTCAGGATTGCGATAATAATCGCGCAATCTTACGTATAAATCATCAAAAGTGATTTTTCCCTGTTGCGCATAGTAGCCTCCAGAATCAAAATATACCATTGCCCCACGTTTTTCTTTAAGCTCTTCTCGAACAATCCTTAAGGTCGATGAAGAAGCAAAAAGAGGTGTAACTAATACTCTTGAAAAAGGATTACGTGGATCTCCTCCTTCATCCCACAAATGTAATAACTTGCGTAGCAAACTAGCATCTACGGTCAAGGATGTGACTAATTCCAAGAGATCTCCTTCACATTATCCACCAAAGAAATCAGTTCCCATATCTCGTAAAAGATCTACTTCATCATGAGTATCGTATTCCACTCCGTTGTCCCAATGCTCAATTTCTTTCTGTCGTTGGACCAACTTTGTACCAAATAAATCCCCAAAATCCCTACTTGCTTCTGGTAAGTCTATATCACGAATCCAATAGATGCCGTTGCCTATGTTAATGAAGCGTTCATCAAGCGATAATGCAGCATACACTGATCCAGGGCTTACCCTCCAAGTCTCCAGTACACTATCAGTGATTACTTCGTGATGTAGTGGCTTGCCAGCTTCAATTAAGATACGGTAGGCTGCATTTGCTACACAGCCATCATCTGAAAGCCCCCATTCTACTAAACCAAAGATGCCTTGGCCTACTCTAACGAAAATATCGGGCCTTCTGCCCAACTCAGCATGTATGTTGTGTGGTATTCTATGGAGATTTGCGGGCAACAAAGCATTGGTTTGTTCGGTTATCGTTTTATAATGTGCTGGTTCACCGATTTGGCGTAAGGCTTGGATAATGCCAGATAAACTTAACCATCCTCGCTTTTTTAGATACCATAATTCTCCCTTTAATCTTAGCTTAGGATGGGATTCTAAACAAGCCTCTATAGTGGCATCATCGAACTCATCTGCATGTTCCTGATAAAACCTCATACCCTTAAACTTTGTTATTAGTCGAGAGGTGATCAAAGGAGCTCTTTCTTGCTCCAACGCAACCGCAAGATATTTTTGAATTCCCTTAATTTGCGTCAAGGATAGGTCTTTATCTTCACGTCCATACAAACCTTTCAAGTGTTCGCTACTATTATCCAACTCAAATATCAAGTTAGCAACACCAAGGGGATCAACTTCACCTACCCATAAAATCTTACACAAACGTTCTTTCAATTGTTGAGCATTTATAAACCCACCGGCCCCCACTAATTCATAATGGAATAGTTCAGTTAGAGGTCTGATTTTCTGAAAGTTTATTGGTTTCTTGAGTTTGCCTTCGGCTCTTTTTTGAATTTGTCTTATGCGTTCACGGGTTACACCAAATTGATCCCCTAATTGTTCTAAGGTCAGTACCTTCCCCCGTAGTAATCCATAACGTCCATAGATGATTTGCTGTTCGCGATAAGTCAGCACAGCAAACCAATCGGCAACAAATCCATCCAAAGGTGTTTCTTCAAGTGCGACCGTGTAAACAGGGCTAAGATTATCTCCTTTGATTTCTTCTTCCCAAACTATTTCAGGTTGAGTTAGCAACCAATCTATGTACCAGCGTACTCGCTTCTGGATTGGTTTAGCGTCTTTGAATTTGTCAACTGGTATCTGAATCAAATCACTTACAGATTCGATTTTATAAGAAAATGACTCATGGTGTAGATATTCAGATATAGCTAATCGAGCAATTGAAATACTATCAAGCGGCAAACAGGAGGCCCGGTCTAATAATGTTGGTTCAATTAATAAGGTGGATTGTACCGCTTGAACAGTATTGGAAGTGTCTGCCAATGGAAGCTTTACTAACTGTGAAGATTTATATTGGTCAACTAGATCAGCATATTCTTTTGGTAGAGGATGATGTTCTAAATACATTCTTAGCTCATCCTGAATGATTCTTAGTGATTTCTCACCCAGGTTTCTTACTTCAAGTAGTCCGTCTTCATTCATTAGCACAAGATGTTCGATCGTATCTATTCCTGCCCGTCTCAATGCATTGTAGGGGCGAATGGGAAGTTCTAATAGTTCAAGGGGATGTTGTGCGGAAAGTATTGCAAGAATATCTTCTATTGAAGGTCTTGTAATTTTTTTTGGGGGTTGATCTTTTTGAGATACAATGTCTTCTTCACCTATATGCTCTCGGTTTTGAATAAGGTAAGGGTGAAGTTCAAGATATTTAGTCAGCTTGTCACTGATTTCCGCCAGCCCTTTTTCTCCCAAGCCTTTGATTTTCAATAATTCTTCACTATCCAAAGCTGCCAAAAACCCTATCGAGTCAATACCATTACGCCAGATCGCATTATAAACTCTCTTAGAGAGGCCTAATTGCAATAAATCTGAGATATCATCGGTTATCATGGTATCTTCTCTCCGAGTCCATACGTAAAACTGGTTACAAATTTAAAAAAATAGCTCACAGAAATTGACGTCTGCGGGCTATAGTGTATTCTACTCCCGCCAGGGCGTCTACTCCGCCGTTGGCCGCGCCCCGAGCTGGTTGAGAGCTGCGGGGCTTCTTTTGTGCTTCTGATTTAGTATAGGTGGAATTGGAAGATGTGTCAAATTTTGTAGCGGCGGAGCTTTCGCAGTAAAGCCCCTGGTTTTTAAGCGGGAACAGGGCAAAAAGACAGGTTGAATGACTTTGCAGAAACTAGGTTGGGAGTATTTTCCCCACTAGCGCCCACATTTTAAGGCTGCGAAAGCATTATTCTCCCCATCGGGATACTCTTTTGAAGGTTGAAGCTCCCTACTAGACTTACTGCAGAATTCCCAGTCCTGAGAGGATAGCTTACCGCATGCCAGCCGTTTCAATCAGGGTGATGGTCAAACCCCCAATCCGTGCTACACTCTTCAACAACGGAAGGAGAGCACCCCCATGACCTGGTTTGAAGCCTTGACCGGCTTTGCCGAGACGTCGCCCCAGCAAGTGCGGCAGCGTCTC
>DSBE01000342.1 GCA_011053085.1 Chloroflexota bacterium | reverse complement strand
CTACTACACCAACCGCTATATGGCAAACCTGCTGCATCCGGAATGGCAGACGCATATTAAGGACTTGATTTCAGGGGCGATTGCAGCCGGGGCAGATGGCATTTTCTTCGATAATTTGTGGGATGGCGCTATGCCGATCTCTTTGGGTGGGGTGTGGCTGGGCGAGGCCGGCAGTTTTGACGATATTTCAAAAGAAGCGTATCGTCATTTCGGCGGGGAGAACGTTCCAGCGGATATTCATAAAGACACACCACCAGTACGGCGCTATTTGGCCTGGCGCATGCAGAAGATGACGGATGTGGTGGGTGATTTCTGCGCCCATGCAAGGCAGTTGAAACCGGACGTGGTCATCGGGGCGAATGATTTCGACATGATCATGCGCAATGCGCCATTGGTGTACGGTATCTCGCTGGCACAGCAGGCACAGATACAGGATGTGACCATGATCGAAAATTTCGCCATGCCGAAATGGCGGGCTGGCAAACAGGTGCTGGTCAACAATGCCCAGACCATCCGCGCGGCGCGAGAGCAGGTGGGGAGTGACGCGCATCTAAGCGTGTTGTCGTATGACGGCGGGATCGGGTTTGATGGCATGTATGCCGCACGCCGATTTCAACAGACGATCGCGGAAGCAGCTGCCTGCGGTGTAAGCAACACCATCAAAGGCACCGAATATTACCATGAGGGGCAGCATACCATGTTGACTGCCGATGAATTCGAAGAACAGCAGGCAGCCATTGGACGGTATCAACGCTGGTTGGAAACGAATAAGGGATTGTTTGAGGGGCATCGCTTGAATGAGGCGGAGGTAGTACTGGTTTATCCAGAAGAATCTTTGTTATTTGATTGGCATCACACCGCCCCGCGCTATTTTGCAGCCGGGCAGACACTGCTGAAAGCCGGTATTGCCTGGCGGGCTGTGTTGAACCGAGAAGCCGCTAAAGAGGCTGGAACGGTGCTGGTCTTTGATGATCGCGGCAAGCAGATGATGGCCGGTTACAAGGCGGGTGAAGTGGTGGACGTGAGGGTTTTACCAGGCTGGGAAGTGTTGGGGAAAACGAGATGGCTTGATCGCAGCCGGCAAATGCGTAAAGTATTGCATGCGGTGGTGGAGCCATTGTGGCGCAGTTATTTTTCTTCACGCTTTGTCAGGCGGGTGATCGACGGGCTGCGACTATTTACCCTGTTCACCGGGACTGATCTGTTCGACCTGCCCTCTGAAGCGCTGCAAACCACACTGCTGGCGCAGGTGCCGCCGCAAAAAGCGAATGTGGTTGCAGAAGAACCTGTCCTTTTGGAAATCTGGGAAACGGAAACCGGCATACAATATCATCTGATGAACTATGCCGAATTTCGGCAGCAAGTTGTCTTGCACCTGGCTGATACGGCGCATGGCATTGTCATCAGCCCTGACAATGATATGACTGAGACATTCGATGGAGAAACCGTTGTGATTGACCTGGACGTGTATGTAATTGTGAAGGTGGAAAAACATGGCTGAACTGGTGAAAAAGAACACCCTGTATATTGTGGCTACTCCAATCGGCCATCCAGATGACATTACCCTGCGGGCGATCGAGGTATTGAAGCAGGTGGATGTCATTATCTGTGAGGAGTTCAAACCTGCACGGCGATTGTTAAAACGGTTGGATTTACTGGATAAAGAACTGGTCAGCATCAACGAACACAATGAACAGGAAGAAACCGAGTCGATTCTGCTGCGTCTGCTGCAGAAAGGAGAAAGCATGGCGTTGATCTCTGACTGTGGCACACCGGTTTTTTCAGACCCGGGGCATTTCATGGTGAAAACGGCAGTGGATTTCGGCATTGCGGTGGTCGCTATTCCCGGGGTGTCGTCGCTGATGACTGCCTTGAGTCTGCTTGATTTTCATTTGCAAGAGTTTGTATTCGGCGGATTCTTGCCGCGCTCGGGCGGTGATAGACTGAAGGCAATGACCCGGCTGAGAAATATGAATATGCCGGTGGTGTTGATGGATACCCCGTATCGCTTGACGGCTGTCATCGAAGACGCTGCCAAGGTGTTTGGCAAAGGCCGTCGGGCAACGCTGGCGTGTGATTTGACACAGAAAAGTGAACGGATATACCGCGACACACTGGGAACGATCAAAAACAAAGTTGATGGCAAAAAGGCGGAATTCATCTTGATCATTCACGCCTGAGATTATTCACTAACGAGAGTATAAGGAGCAAGACATGACATCAGAATTTAATGGATTGGATATGGGGTTGGGGAATTTGGCGAGATTCTCGAACGCAAAGACTCGTTCGATTAGCGCAGAGAATCTCACTGGTGAAAAAGGCAAGGGCGGAATGGCGGTGACTGGCACCGGCGCGAATGCCTCAAGAGAACTGGGGCTGGGATGGAAAGTCAACCCATGTCTGACGCTGCCCAAAGAAGAAACCACAGTGCTGGCCGAAATCGAGGGTTCAGGCGCCATTCAGCACATCTGGATCACCGTGCATCCCAAAGCCTGGCGCGCGATTATCCTGCGTATGTATTGGGATGGTGAGGAGACTCCCAGTGTGGAGGTGCCGGTGGGCGATTTCTTCTGCATGGGTTGGTGCAAACGCGATAACTTGAACTCACTGCCGGTGGCGGTCAACCCGGCCGGCGGTTTCAATTGCTACTGGGAAATGCCTTTCCACAAGGGTGCCAGGATCACGGTTGAAAACCTACATAATGAGGAAATTGGGGGATTTTTCTTCCAAATTGATTACACCCTGACTGAGGTGCCGCCGGACAAAGGCACTTTTCACGCCCAGTGGCGCCGCACCAATCCGCTCCCATATGGGGATGTCTATACTATCGTGGATGGCATAAAAGGCAAAGGGCAGTATGTCGGCACATACATGGCATGGGGCTCCAACAACAATGGTTGGTGGGGCGAGGGGGAAATTAAATTCTTCATGGATGGTGACACTGAATTCCCCACCATCTGCGGCACGGGAACGGAGGATTACTTCGGGGGTGCATGGTGCTTTGAATTTCCTGAGGGGGAATATGGCATTTACAGTGGCAACTATTGCGGGATGCCGCAAGTGATCAAGGGCGATGGCCTTTACAACTCGCAGCAGCGCTTTGGCTTATACCGCTGGCATATCATGGACCCGGTGCGGTTTGAGCAGGACCTGCGTGTAACCATGCAGGCGCTGGGCTGGCGTCATGGAGGGCGCTATTTGTTGTTGCAGGATGATATCGCTTCGACCTGTTTCTGGTATCAAACCGAACCGCATCAGGCATTTCCTGCGCTGCCACCGCTGAACGATCTTGAGGTGATCTGATCCCGTAGCAGCCATACTGCTATCTGTGTTATACTGAACCCATCAGTAAGAACCCGTATATTCCAAAGAAGGAGGGGTTGCGGCTGCCTGCCCAACCTGCTACCCGATTATCCATAAGATGAGGAGTCCTATGAAAAAAGATTTCTTAGCTATTGCTGATTTCAGCACTGAGGAGTTGCAAGATATGCTTGAGAACGCCATCGCGATGAAAAAAGAATGGCGTGAACATGGCAACGCGGCCATTCTGAAAGGCAAATCTCTCGCAATGGTATTCCAAAAACCCAGTCTGCGCACGCGGGTCAGTTTTGAGCGCGGAATGGAGCAATTGGGCGGCAGTGCCCTGTATCTGTCACCGCAGGAGATCGGCCTGGGGCAGCGTGAATCTATTGCCGATGTGGCGCGGGTGCTGTCAGGGTATGTGGATGCCGTCATGGCGCGGGTTTTCTCTCATGATCATATTCTCGAACTGGCGAAATGGAGCTCAGTGCCGGTGATCAACGGGTTGAGTGACTACAACCACCCCTCCCAGGCGATGGCGGATGCCATGACGATTTTGGAAGAGTTTGGTACGTTGAAAGATATCAGGGTTGCATTCCTGGGTGACGGTAACAATGTTGCCATCAGCCTGATGTATATCTGCGCGAAACTGGGCGCTCATTTCATTTTCTCCGGACCCGAAGGTTATCAACTGCCACAGGCTGATGTTGAAAAAGCAAGCCAGATCGCAAAGGCAAGTAGCGGCAGTGTATCCATCATTCCTGATCCCAAACAGGCAGTGGCGGGCGTTGATGTCATTTACACTGACACCTGGACCAGCATGGGGCAAGAAGAAGAGGCCAAACAGCGCGAAGCTGTGTTCCCGGCATACCAGGTTAATGAGGAAATTGTAGATCTGGCCCATGAGCATGTGATCGTTTTGCACTGTCTGCCTGCACACCGTGGTCAGGAGATCACCGATCCAGTGGCGGATGGCCCGCATTCACGCCTGTTCCCACAGGCCCATAATCGTATGCACGCCCAAAAAGCCATTCTGGCTTACTTGATGGCGGATTAAGTCAGGAGTGAAAGGAACAATATGGATACACAGTATTATATAGAACTTGAAGATGCCTATGGCGCTCATAATTACAAACCGCTGAATGTGGTGCTCTCACGTGGGGATGGCGTGTGGGTATATGACGTTGAAGGCAATCGCTACCTGGATTGCCTGAGCGCTTACAGCGCGGTCAGCCAGGGTCATGTGCACCCCAAAATTCTGCAAACCTTGAAAGAACAGGCTGAACGCCTGACGTTGACCTCACGAGCTTTTCGCAATGACCAGTTTCCTTTGCTGTTGAAAGAGATCACCGAGATGAGCGGCTACGAGATGGCGTTGATGATGAATAGCGGCGCCGAAGCTGTAGAGACCGCTATCAAAGTAGCAAGAAAATGGGCGTATCAGGTCAAGGGAGTGCCGCGAGAGCAGGCTGAGATCATCGTAGCCGAAGGCAATTTCCACGGCCGCACGACCACAATCGTCGGTTTCTCAACAGAGGAATTGTACAAAGAAGATTTCGGGCCTTTTACACCGGGTTTTACTGTGGTTGCCTATGGCGACGCTTCTGCCATCGAAAAAGCGATCACACCCAATACAGCAGCGGTGATGATCGAGCCTATCCAGGGTGAGGCAGGCGTGCGCATACCGCCTGAAGGTTATTTGCGCCAGGTGGCGGATATCTGCCAGCAGAATAATGTGTTGTTGATTGCTGATGAAATCCAAACCGGTTTCGGGCGGACGGGAAAGCTGTTCGCGTGTGAACATGAAGGTGTAAAGCCTGACATCACTGTGGTGGGCAAAGCCTTGTCTGGCGGATTTTACCCGGTGTCAGGGGTGTTGGCTTCAAGTGAAATCCTGGGCTTATTCCGGCCGGGTGAACACGGCTCAACCTTTGGCGGCAATCCGTTGGGTTCTGCGGTGGCACGTACTGCATTGCAAGTGATTGTGGATGAAGGCATGGTAGAAAATTCGCGGGTGCTGGGAGAGTACTTCCTGGGGCGCTTGCAGCGGATTGAATCAGCACATGTGAAGGCAGTGCGGGGGCGCGGGTTGTTTATCGCGGTCGAGTTGAAAGATACGGCTGGCGGGGCACGGCGTTTCTGCGAAGCGCTGCAAGAACGCGGCATCCTTGCCAAAGAAACCCATGACACCGTGATCCGTTTTGCACCGCCTCTTATTATAGATAAAGAGACTATTGATTGGGCCTTGCCCAAAATCGAAGAAGTACTGCAGATGTCGTAAAAGGGGTTGCAATCAAGCAAAGAGGCTGTTTTGTCACAATAAAACAGCCTCTTTGTGTTGATATACAAACCTTTATTGTCAGAAAAAAGGTATACTTTAACCCATCAGCAGACCAGAGCGAGGATTGTTCTATGCAACGCAAGGTAAAGATTGTCGCGACAATTGGGCCGGCCAGTGAATCCGAGGAGATGCTGCGGGCATTGATTCAGGCAGGGGTGGATGTGGCGCGGTTGAACTTTTCACATGGCACCCATGAGGTGCATGCGGAGAAGATCCGTCTGTTGCGCGGACTGAGCGATGAATTGCACAAGCCTGTCAGTATTTTGCAGGACTTGCAGGGGCCAAAACTGCGCGTAGGCAAGCTATCGGGAGAAGGCGTCCTGTTAACACCGGATCAAAAATTGGTCCTGACATCGGTATCCGCGGATTCTGAGGAAGGGTTTCTGATGCAAGATGACCGGTTAATCATTCCGCTGACTGTACCCGACCTTGCCAAAGCAGTTAAGGTCGGCAGCCGTATCCTGTTGGACGATGGCAACCTGGAACTGGTGGTGGAAGAAACAATCGGCGAAGATGTGGTCACCAAGGTGGTGCTGGGTGGATTGCTGAAGTCCAATAAAGGAGTTAACTTGCCTGGTGCAAAATTAGGTATTCCCAGTTTGACGGACAAAGACAAAGAGGACCTGGCATTTGGGCTGGCACAGGGGGTTGATATGGTTGCCATTTCTTTTGTCAGTAAAGCCGAAGATGTCTTGCAGGTGAGAGAAGAGATGCGCCGGTTGGCGCCCAAAAAAGCAGATACCCCCATAGTTGCGAAATTGGAACGCCCGGAGGCGATCGATAACCTGGAAGCGATCATAGCGGTGTCAGATGGCGTGATGGTAGCGCGCGGTGATCTTGGGGTAGAAACTTCGGCTGCCAAGGTACCGGTAATGCAGAAAAAGATTATCGAAATGGCAGATAACTACAACCGTTTTGTGATCACGGCTACACAGATGTTGGATTCAATGATCAACCTGCCACGGCCGACACGTGCGGAGGCTTCGGACGTTGCCAATGCAGTCTTTGATGGCACGGATGCGGTCATGTTGAGTGGCGAGACGGCTGCAGGCAAATACCCCCTTGATAGCGTTCGCTACATGCATGAAATTGTGATGGAAGCAGAGCGCAACTATGACCGCTGGGGTTATCAGCCAGTGGTCAGCCCAGATTCTGACCAGGATGCGATCGCAGTATCGCGGGCTGCGCTTGCTTTGGCTCATGACACGGATGTAGCGGCGATTTGTGTTTTTACACGTTCTGGTAAGACTGCGCTGATCATGTCAAAAACTCGGCCTCATGTGCCTATTCTGGCATTTACGCCGGATGTGCGTACCTACCGCCGTTTGGGGGTGTATTGGGGGGTGAAACCATTTTTGATCCCGCATGCCAGTTCGGTGAAGTCGATGGTGTCGTATGTAGAAACCAGCGTGATCTCACAAACTGACGTCCGTGCAGGACAGCAAATCGTCATCATCAGCGGCTACCCGGTGGGGGCGTTCAAACCCGCTAACCTGGCCTTGCTGCATACGATCGGCGAAGAGCTATAGGATTTTTTTCAGCCCTGAGGATTTGTCTGGCTGGCTTTCACTGCCAGTATGTGCCTGGCTGCGTTTGCTAAGGCAGCAGCGCCCATGGGCAGGACATCTTCATCGATATCAAACATAGGATGATGATGGGGGGCATTCAACCCCTTCTCCTCGTTGGCTGAGCCGATGAAGAAGAAACAGCCGGGCACAGCATCCAGCCAGATGGACATATCTTCAGACCCCATGGTCTGATAGGTTTCGTTGACCTTCATAAAGGGCAAGGTTTCTCGTACCGCTTCTTTGGTCAGGGCGGCGATCTCCTCATCATTGGTTGTGGCACCGATGGCTTCTTCCATGTTTATTTCTGCTTGACAACCGAAGGCGGCCGCCGTTTGCTCGACGATCTGGTAAAAGCGGTCGTTAAGCACCTGCCAGACGTCATCGGTGAAGGCGCGCATGGTACCGCCGAACGTGGCGGTTGCCGGGATAACGTTTTTGGCGGTGCCGGCATGCAAGGTACAGACACTGATCACACCTGATTGCAAAGGACTGATATTGCGCGAAACCACGCTTTGTAAACTGGTAACACACTGTGCCGCAGCCAGCAGCGGGTCGATGGCCAGATCCGGCACTGCGCCATGGCCACCCTTGCCGGTGATCTTGACTTCAAACATACGCGCGCCAGCCATGATCGGCCCGCCATGAATGGTGATCGTGCCAATCTGGTGTTGATTCCAGACATGCAGCCCAAGGCTGTAATCGGGCTTGTGCCAGTTCAAAGCGCCGGTGTCCAACATGCGCTGTGCGCCAAAACCACCTTCCTCTGCAGGTTGGAAGAGGAATAAGACATTGCCCTGTAATTCTGATTTACATTCACTCAGCATGCGCGCTGTGGTGATCAACATGGCGGTGTGGCCATCATGGCCGCAGGCATGCATTTTTCCGGGCACCTGGCTGGCATAAGGCGCTTCGTTGGCCTCTGACATGTTGAGGGCGTCCATGTCGGCGCGAATCATGATGGTGGGGGCGTGCGGGTCTGTTTCTAAATACCCCAATACGCCGGTGCTGGCGACATTGGTTTTTACTTCCAGCCCAAAGGAAGTCAATTGCTCAGCGACGAGTTGGGCAGTGCGGACTTCTTCATGGGCGGTTTCGGGGTGCTGGTGGATGGTGCGCCGCATATCGCGTGTGTAATCAAATAGTTGCCGGGCAAACTGGTAGAAATCACTCATAAAAATCTTCTCTTTGGTTTTCTGGTGGGATTACTGGGTGTTGTTATCTCTGCGGTTGTTTTTTTGTTGATTTTTGGGCGGTCTGCGTTTTTTGTTGAATTTACGATTGCCTTTATTTGGTTTGGGTTTGGGGGTCTGGGCATCAATATTGATGTTTTCTGCATCCAGGCTTTCCAATTCATCCTGTGAAATTTCTTCGACCGGTTGGCTTCTTCCTGATGATGCTTGGGGTGTAGGGCGTGGAGAACGTTGGTAAGTAGGCGTGCTCTCTGACCGTTGGGGGCGCTGGGCAGGTTTCACCTGGTCGCCTTCGTACTCTTTCATACCACTGTCAGGCATATAGACAAGCACCGAGGACCGCAGCGGCAAGACAACATTGACCCTGCCAATACCGTCGGGTGTCTCCACCCATTTGTTCTTTTTCGGTAAACCGCGTCGTCCTTCACGATATTGTTCATATTCATATTCAAGACAGCAGCGCAGCCTTCCGCACATACCTGTAATTTCCTCCGGCGTCAGTGAGATCTCCTGCTCCTTTGCCATGCGGATAGATATTGAGTTGAAGGAGTTGATGAATTGTGAGCAGCATCTTTCGGTCAGGCCGCAGGCACCGATACCGCCATACAATTTGGCGACATCGCGCGGTCCTACCTGGCGCACATTGATCTGTGTGTTGGGGAAGGTATGTTGAAGCATGGAAATAATGGGGGTTAAATTGACCTTTTGATCATTCACGGAAGTGACCAGAACGCTGAGGCTTTCGCCCATATATCCGTATTCGGTATGGACAACCTTGACACCCTTCTGTCCTTTTTCTGAAAGGATTTTGCGGGCTTTCTTCAGGGCAATTTGTTCTTCTTCCATCCAGTATTGCTGGGCGCGGACATCTTCTTCGTTAGCTTTGCGGATGATGGATTTGACGTTAGGGTAGGTCAACTGCGAAAGATCAGTTACGATCTGCACGACCTCTCCCAACTGGTAACCGCGGCTGGTTTCGACCAAAACTATGTCGCCAATGATAGTGTCAGTATCATTGTTGGCTTTGAAGTGATAAATTTTTCCCAGTCTTGTAAAGCGTATCCCGATTATAAAATCGGTGAGTTCATCCATATTCATTTACTCCTTGACGGCTTCGGCGTTTTGCATTGCACGAATACTGAGTGAGGCTGCCATTTGTTCTGCGATCGCTTGCAGGGCTTTGGCGGCAGGGGTTTCAGGCTGCGCAATCACGATTGGTTGTCCGTTGTCACCGCCAATACGGACCTGTGGATCCATGGGAATTTCCCCAAGGAAAGGAACACCGGCCTCGTCTGCCAGTTGTTTGCCGCCACCGCTGCCGAAGACATCGATGCGTACACCCTCTGCGGTTTCGAGGTAGCTCATATTCTCGATGACACCCAGAACGGGCACTTCCAATTTTTCCAGCATATACAAGCCGCGGCGAGCATCTTCCAAAGAAACTTGCTGTGGTAAAGTGACAATGATGCCACCGGAGAGCGGCAGATGTTGTGTCAAACTTAGCTGCACGTCACCGGTGCCAGGGGGCAGGTCTACAATCAGGTAATCGAGGTCACCCCATTCTACGTCCATGACAAATTGGCGGATGGCATTGTGCAGCATGGGCCCGCGCCAGATAAGCGGCTGGTCAGCCGGCACAAAGAACCCGATTGAAATCACTTTCACGCCAAAGGACGTGGGGGGGGTGATCCTTTCGCCATCTGAAGACGGCGGTTCTGTGACACCCATCATAGTGGGTAAATTTGGCCCATAGATATCGGCATCCATAATGCCAACTCGGGCGCCGCTGCGTTGGAGGGCGACTGCCAGGTTCACGGCGATGGTGGATTTTCCCACACCGCCTTTGCCAGAAGAAACCGCCACGATGTTTTTGATGGGCAGGTCTACCTGTCGTTTCAGACCATCGCTGCGTACGCGAGCGCTCATTTCAATATCGACACCGCTGACACCCTCGATCGCCATGATGGCATCAGTGACATCTGCTTTAATTTTGTTTTTTAAAGGGCAGGCCGGGGTGGTCAGCATAATGGTCAGAGTGACCCGGTTGTCTTCGCCAACGACCACGTTCTGTACCATGTTGAGCGAAACGATATCTTTGTGAAGCTCAGGATCAATTACCTGACGAAGAGCATCGATGACCTGTTCGGAGTTAACGGTTGGGGACATTATTAATTACCTTTCTGATTGTTCAGCAGATGACACAAGCGGTACTTCTTTGTAGGCCCGCGCCATGCGTTTGCCGGCTGATTTAACTTTTTTGACCAAAACAGCATCGTCTTCTCGGAAGCGGCTGATGGCGCTGCAAGCACAGGTGGTGCAGCCACGCATCGCACGGTATGAGTAGGAATTGCAGGTGCTGCAGCTGCACAAATCCACCATCATGAGGACAAAACCCAATTGTTCTTCGATGGGGGTATCTTCGTTAAGGATGTGGTCAATAAGGTCGCGCCAAACCGGACCGCGCAATTCCCTCAGTCTGGGAATGACCCGCATTGGGAATATTAGTTCTGTATCGATATGCATAGGCTTCCACTACTGACTGACCAGTAGATTGTATTAGTTAATAAACACTATCAATTATTGTATCATCGCAAAAGGAGAAGTCAAGTTGACAAAGCGCAGGCTTAATGATCTCTTCTTTTTGAAAATATCAGTCCGTTTCAATTTCGGCGATCGACTTACATATCTTATCAGGGCGGTACGGATAAAGAGAGACATCTTCACGCTTGCTGATACCGGTGAGCACCAAAATGGTGTGCATACCGCTTTCGATGCCGGCGATGATGTCAGTATCCATGCGATCGCCGATCATGGTGGTGGTTTCACTATGCACACCGAGGTAGTTCAGGGCAGAGCGCATCATCAAGGGATTGGGTTTACCGGTGAAGAAAGGTTTCTTGCCGGTGGCGGTTTCTATCAAAGAAGCCATTGCACCACAAGCCGGCACCACGCCTTGTTCTGTCGGGCCGGTGGGGTCAGGGTTGGAGGCTACGAAGATTGCGCCTTCTATGATCAATTGGATAGCTTTGGTGATACGCGGGAAACTGTAGTTTTCTGTTTCTCCCAACACCACATAGTCGGGATCGATGTCTGTGAGGATATATCCTTTGCGGTGTATGGCGTCGGTGAGGCCAGATTCACCGATCACAAACGCTTTGCCATTCGGCTTCTGTGAGGCAATAAAGTTGGCAGTTGCCATGGCGGAGGTAAATATTTGATCGGGTTCAATCTTTAACCCTATCGATTGCAGACGGTGAGCAAGGTCGCCGGCGGTGTAAATTGAATTATTGGTGGTGACCAGATAGGGGATTTTGCGCGTTTTCAGGCGTTCGATGAATTCATTGGCGCCAGGGATCAAATTCTTCCCATGAACAAGAACACCATCCATATCGATCAAATAACTTTTTGACATCGGTTTCCTCTCCTTGACTGATGATAAGTATTCGTATACTTAATATTTAGATAATAAAAATTTTAATAATCTTAGCTATTGAGTAATAT
>DSBE01000409.1 GCA_011053085.1 Chloroflexota bacterium | reverse complement strand
GGAAAACACCGCTGCCGCCATTGACGCCTTCCGCACTGCGGCTGATCTGTGGCACGGCAGCCCCGCCAGCGAGCATCACATCAACCAGGCATTGGCGTTGAAAAACCTCGCTCTGGCTTACCAGCAATCTGGCGACCTTGCCCACGCCCAGGCCGCCATCGAGCAGGCCATCGGTCTCAGCGAACAAACCTACGGCAGCGACCACAGCGATATCGGGCGTGACGCCTACCTGTACGCGCAAATCTTACAGGCGCAGGGCAAACTGCCCGAAGCGCTGCAGCAAAGCCAGCGCGCTTTGCGCATTGACCGCAAGGTCTTTGGCAGCCGCCATCCCGAAGTTGCCCTGGCGCTCAATAATTTGGGGGTCATTTACGCGGAGATGGGTGAACTGGCACAGGCGCGCCAATGCCTGCAGGAAGCCTGCGCCATCCTGTCGCATTGTTCTGATGAATACCGACCCCAGCGCGAGCAGGCACAGCACAACCTGTCTTCGCTGGATGAAGCGACGGCCTGAACGCCGCTATCGTAAAACTGCCCGCTATCAGGTACAATCATGAGCGAAGGAAGATACCCGATGCCCGCCCTCAAACAATCACACGATCAGATCGCCAAATTGCAACAGCACCTGCAGTCCGTGCAGGCAAGCGAAAAACGCACCCGCGAATTGATCGACCGCCTGCCCATCGGCGTTTTTGAATGCACCCTCGACGGAAATCTGCTGCGTGCCAACCAGTACCTGGTTGATCTATTGGGATATCCTGATGAAGACAGCCTGCTGGCTGCCAACATCAACCAGCTCTATTATCACCATGCAGACATCCTGCCCCAGATCATGCTGACCTTGCAGCAATCAGACCGGCTGGAAAATGTCGATGTGCGCCTCCACCGCTATGACAGGTCGCTGTTATGGGTTTCCATGAACCTGATCCTGCTCAAGGATGAACACCAGAAATTCATTGTGCAGGGTATGGTCATGGACGTCAGTCACCGTAAAAAGTCTGAACGCGCCCTGCAGGAGAGTGAAGAGCGCTATCAATCCGTGGTGATGGCACTGGCAGAGGGCGTGGTGGTGGCTGACGCAGACGACCGCATTCAAACCGGCAACCCGCGCGCACAGGAAATTCTCGGCCTGCGCTTTGATGAAATGCGTGGCAAGCGCCCGATGGACAACCTTGCCATTTACCGCGAAGACGGCAGCCTGATGCCGTATGAAGAATTCCCTTCGTGCATTGCCCTCACGCATGGACAGCCACTATACAATTTTATCTTGCAAGTCCAGCACCGTGACGGCAAACGCATCTGGCTCTCAGTCAATTCACAACCCCTGTTCTATCCTGGTGAAAAACAGCCGCATGGCGTGGTCACCTCATTTCACGAGATCACCGAACGCATGATCAACCAGCAGCAGATCTATCATCAGATGCAGGTGCTGCAAACCATCAACACTATGGCGGCCGCCAGCGCCGAAAGCGAAAATGAAGCCGCTTTCCTGCACCAGGTGCGTATCTGGCTGTCAGACCTGTTCCCTTTTTCCCACATCGACCTCTTCATACAGGGCCAGGACACGAACTTATATGACACCAACCAGCAGCTGCCACCACCCGCGCCCGAAAACCTGGTCAGCAAGGTGACGCAAGACGGATTTGAACGCAAACAAATCTATACGGCAGGGCAGGAAACCTCCCCGCAGCCCTTCTATGATGACACCAAGGTGCAACTGGCAATCCCGTTGAAAACCGACGGGCGGTTGCTGGGGGTGCTGAACGTAGAAAGCGCTGCGGATGAGGGCATCAGCGACAATGATGAACGTATGCTCGATATTCTCTCCCACCAGATAGCGGCCGCCCTGTTGAAAATCAGATCGCGTGAAGAAGAACGCAACCGTATGCAGCAATTAGAAACACTGGTTAGTATTTCACGCGCTATGCGCCGTGCTGCAACCACCTTTGACATATTGGAAATCCTCATCAACCATATCGTGGATGTGATGGGTGCTTCCGGCATCTTTCTGCTGCTGGTCAAACAGGAACACCTGAAAGTGGTCTGGAATCATGCTTTCGATTTCCGCCTGCACGCAGAAGAGATCCCGGAAAACGCAGACGATGTCTATTGGGACATCATGCAAAACCGCCAGATGACGCTCATGACCTACCGCGAGCTGTCCGCTATACAGTCCCCGAACCCTGTGCTACGTGAGGTGCTGCAACATTCACGCTGGAGTGTCGCTATCCCGATCAAAGCCAGTGACCAGATACTTGGCTTGATGCACATTGCCTTTAATGACAACCGCGAGCAGCTGCTTGACCCAGAAAAAGAATTGCTGTCCACCATCGCTGAAATCGCGGGAATCTCCCTCCAGCGCGCACAAATTACGGAAACATTGGAACAGCGCGTTGCTCAACGCACCAGTTCGCTGGAATTGATGTACAATATCCGCCGCATCGCTGCGCAATATCTTGAAACCGAAGCAATGCTGACCCAGTCACTGCAAGTGATTGTTAAAGGGATGGAGGCCAAGGCTGGCGCCATCTACATGGTCACAGAGAGCAAAGACCAACCCAAAGCATTGACGCCAACCGCCATGCAAGGTATTGACCCCCAGGTGCAGGCAGCCCTCAATAACCTGGAATTTAACAGCCAGATTCCATGGCGCGATTGGATATTCCGCAACCCGCAGGTGGTGGAAGTGAAAGACCTGCTTTCGCGGCAGCACGCACCTGAGTGCATCCGCCAGGCCAATTTGCGCCACTTTGTTGCCATGCCCATGCAGCGAGGAGAAGAACTGTTGGGGGTATTGGTCATCATCAGTGACCAGCCCTTTGCCTACTCTTCAGAAGAAAAAGACCTGCTGACCACCGTCGCCGAATTGATCAGAGACGCTATTGAAATCATCCGCCTGCGTCAGCAAGCGGAGGCGGGCGCTGTGGCACAGGAACGCACCCGCCTGGCGCGCGAACTGCATGATTCTGTCACGCAGCTTCTGTACAGTCTAAATTTACACCTGCATGTGGTGCTGAAGTTATTCCCTGAAGTTGAAATTCCCACCAATTTGCAGAAAAGCCTGGATGAGATGCCTGTCATTCTAAACCAGGCTATCAAAGAAACCCGCAACTTAATCTTTGAGCTGAGGCCTTCCGCCGTGGAAGAAGAGGGATTGTTCTACGCCCTGACCTCCCGGTTGGAAACCGTCGAGCAGCGTGCTGAAATGAAAACCGGCCTGCGCTGTGATCCCAACATCCAGCTGCCAGCCCCCATCGCAGACGCCCTCTTCCGTATCTCCATCGAGGCATTGAACAACGTCATCAAACACGCCAATGCAGACGAGGTCGAAGTGCGCATTGACACCAGCGGCACCCACGTGCACCTCGATATTGAAGACAACGGCCAGGGCATCGATTTTACAGCTGGCAGCCACAGCGAAGGTTTTGGCATGCGCAGCATGCGCGAACAAACCCATCAATTGGGTGGTGAATTCGAGGTGCTTTCCAAACAGGGCAAAGGCACCATTGTGAGGGTGGTGATCCCCCTCAACCGTTCAGCGACGTCGGCGCATCTTGCGCAGCGCGACAACTATCCCCGCTACGCTGGCGGCGAACAGGAACAGAGCCAGCCCCAGTAGCAAACAGATGCGGCCCATCACCAGCCCGCCACCACCGTAAAACAAGAGCAACAATACCAACCAGAAGACTATCAACCCGATCAAACCAGTAATAACCCACTCCCACCAGCGGGTTTGTTGGTGGCAGGATGGAGAAGGGTTCTCTCCATCATTCTGGTGAAGAGAACCCTTGTTGTTCCTCCTGTTTTTTGTCCGTGCCATCACCCAATAATTGGCGGTGTCGGCGACTCAGTCGGCGTCGGTGTGATGCTGGGCGTCGGTGTACGTGACGGCGTGCGCGTCATCGTCGGTGTGAAGGTTGGCGTTCTTGGCGGCGTGTTGGTGCGCGTCGGCGTGCGTGACGGTGTCAGTGTGCTGGTGCGTGTCGGTGTGCGCGATGGCGTCAACGTGCGCGTCGGCGTCAAGGTTCGCGTGGGTGTCAGCGTGCGCGTGGGTGTCAATGTGCGCGTCGGCGTGCGCGAAGGCGTCGGAGTGCGTGATGGCGTCAGTGTCTGAGTCGGTGGCAAGGTTCTGGTCGCCGTGCGCGTGACGGTCGGTGTTGGTGTGACGGTCGGCGTGGGGGTAGGCTGCGGCGTCATCGGGATCAGATACTGGCCGTTAATAATCGAGATAGTATCCATGTAAGGACCCGACCAACCGATATTACAGTGATCGCTGCCAGACCGTTCCTTGTGCAGGAATTCAATATAATATTCTTCACCGCCTTGCAAGGTGATGGTGACAGACCGCTGAGAGGCATACCGGAACCACTCAGTAAGGCCGGTGGTCGAGTTGTTGGGTGTCCAGGCGATCAAATTGGCATTGCCCGGTGTGTCATCTGTGCTCAGATACAGCATACCCTGGTCATTGGAGGCGATAAAGAAGGTATATTCGCCATCATAGGGCGGACATAGCCAGCCGCGCACACGGTTGCCATAATTGTTGGCCCAGTTGATGGGCACAGCCGCCGAATAGACGTAGTCAAAACCACTGGGGCTGTTTGGATACAATGGATTGGAAGTCAGGTCTGATACATTCCTGCCGCTACCGATGTTCAACCAGTATTCACGCAGCAGCGAACTGGTGTTGGGACAGGTTTGGGGATCTACCGGTGGCGGGCCTGGATCAACCGGGAACAGCCACTCCTGGTCGATAATGACCACGTCATTGGGGTCATCGGATCCGAAGTAGGAAACCCCCACCTGCAAATGGTCACTGCCGCTGCCCTCTTTGTGCAGCGCTTCCAGATAATACAGCTGCCCGGCTTGCAAATTAATAACCGCTGAGCGTTGTTCAGCCCTCGCATTCCAGGTGTCCGGGTAGGTCCAGCTATTGAAGTAGGCAATGCGCGTGCGCATCAGCGGGTCAGTGCCGCTGGTGTTCATCCACAACTCACTGCGGTCATCACTGGAAATCCAGAAGTGGTATTCTCCGGTATAGGGCGCGCAGTAGTAGGCGCGTGTGCGTTGACCGTAGTTGTTGGCAATATTGCGGCCATGGTCAAGGTCTGTGATGATCTGCTGCACATCTGGATAGAGCGGGTAGCGCGCATTGGAGGTCAGGCTAGAAACATAACTGCCATTGATGTTCCACCAGATTTCGTTCAATGCTCCAGTGCCGTTGCAATCAAAGAATTCAGGCGTGGGTGTCAGCGTCGGCGTGGGGGTGGGGGTTGTGCTGGGGGTCAGCGTGCGGGTTGGCACGGTTGATTGTGCCGCCGGGCGCAGGTATTGACCCTGAATGACAGTGATGCCGCCCAGTCCCATCGCTTCAGGTCCCGTCCAGCCCACTGCCAGGTTATCACCGCCGGCATGTTCTTTCATCAGTGCACTGATGTAGTACCAGCGTCCACCGATCAAGTTAAGCGGGATTGACTGCTGCTCAGAATATTTGTCCCACTGGCGCGAGGTGGTCCAGCCCGGCACAGAGGCGATCTGTACCGCGTTGTTCGGGTTTTCATCCACACTGAGCCACAGCTCTCCACCGTCATCAGAAGCAAGGTGGAAGGTATATTGGCCGGTGTAAGGTGCGCACACATAACCATGGACGCGCTGCCCATAATAGTCACCCACATTGGTTGGCGCTTCATAACTACCCAGATAGCCAACCTGGTCGGGTTCATCCGGGAAGCGGTCGGCATTGCGCAAATCATTCACACTGCCGCCGCTGATGTCCGTCCACACCTCACGCAGGATCTGGCTGCCACCGGTACAGGGATCTGCAGTGGGGGTCAACGTGATGGTGGGCGTGACAGTGCCCGTTGGCGGGATGGGCGTCCAGGTGGGCGCCAGAGTCAGCGGGTTGGTAAGGCCAGACACACGTGAAGTGCGGAAACGCTCCACAATACCTTCTCGAGCGGCTTCGATCTTGATCGTCGGCCACCAGGTATTGATGATGGGAGTGATCAATTCGTGTCGTAGCGTCAACCGGATCTGCACACGATTGCCAGGTGCGCCGGCATCATCGGTGAAATAGGACACAGTCCCGAAGGTGGGGCTGTAGGCCTGGCAGTAAATGGGATAAAGGTAATTTTGCTCTCCCTCATGGCCAGGATAGTAGAAGGGGTTGGGATCAAGGCGGTAGGCCGTGTCAGTTTCAGGGTTATAGCGGTTCGAGCAGATGTTCATGCCCAGATAGCGTTTGGCGCCCGGGTTGCCGCGGTTTTCGTGCGACAGCGGGTCTTGCGGATTGGCAAGGAAAGTTTCATAATCGCCAGTGACAGTGGGATCAGGGTCGAAAGAAATACCGATCGCGCCTTGCAAGGATGCCTGCCGAATGGAAGGAAGGCGCGCCCAGTCGATCAGCGCATTGGTCATTTCTTCGTGATCATCATAGGTCTCCGGGACGCGGCAGTCAATCACCCCATCTGCCAGGTCTTCCTCCTCCAGATCGAGCGCAGCAGCGGCAGAAGCACAAAAAGCCGGGTCATAATCACCGGTGATAGCGTAACGTACCCCAAAGCGAGCCCCATTTTCAATAGCCAGATAGGCTTGCAGCAAACGGGCAAACTCAATCACCCCAAATATTAACAGCAGCAGAAATGGCAAAACCAGCGCAAATTCTAACAGGCTTTGCGCTTTTTGCCGAACACCGCCGTGTTTCATCTGTCTCACTCGTTTTTTGAAATGCTTGATCATAGGCTCATCTCCTCGAATCTCTCTGTATCCATCCTATTGAGAAATTCGCGTATAGATACGGTTAGCAATATCTTCGAATATCGCAAATAATTCACCCGCACTGGGCGCGTAGTAGTACTGTCCGCAGGTTTGTTTGGCTGGAATGCCCGCGCAGGGGTCGGTGGTACGGTCGCCGTCAATGCCCACTGCCGCCATGTAACGCAGCAAGTCTTCCCCATATGTTTCAATGACTACACCGTCAACTTCTCTGATAACATCTCCCAGGCCGATGGTAAAGATACCGATATCATTGCCCAGTGGCTCGTTGGTGGTGCTGGTTGTCAACGCCATACGGTCAGTCACGTCCAGCGCATAGTGATAAGCGTTATAAGAAACCTGCCCGTATAGCAATGTTGAGGGATCCTCCCAGATCGTTCCTGGCGGGCAGGTGTCGACATCATCGTTGATGCAGATACGCGGCGCGCTGCTGTCACCGCGGCACATCGCGTTCCAAGAGTGGCTGAATAAAGCCGGCGAGGTCATCGGCACCGGATAAGTGCCAAGGGTGTGGTTCAATGGCGGGCCAAAGCAAAAGCCATTGGTATATTGCGCCGGTATGATCGGGGCACGATCAGAAAGGTTGACACCACCATCTGACAGGAAGACTACAATCCACACCGCGCCAGCGCGGCCATGCTGGTTGAGGATGCTGCTGGCTTCGCGCATCCCACAGCCACTGCAGGTGGATAAAATCGACAGATTATAGAGCGCGTCATCAGAAACGGAACCACCCAAAAAGGCGACCGATGCATTGTGATCTGCCATGGTGAAGACACCATCACCATCCCAGTCGTAAGCGTCTAATAAAAGATCCGAATCACAGGGGAAACCACTGCCGGCAAAGTTGAAACCGGAGAACTTGGGGTCAGAATCCCAGCGATCGGGGGTCAGGTTGCAGCACATCGGGTGGTTATTGACGGTCCCGTCCACATCGATGCACGGCGGGAACATGGGGTCTGCATCCCTCCCATCGCCGTCGCGGTCTTCTGGATTAACCGGGTTGAACGCATAGTAATTCTTCGGTCCGCTCGGGTTTTCCAAACCCGGGTTGCGCCATTTGGGCCAGAGTTTGAAAAACGGAGCGTCATTGTGTAATTGGATATTCAATAAAGCAGATTTAACCTGATCCATATCGTCGCTCAGGCTGGTGGGAATGCCCTGACTGTTAGGGATCGGATGGGTGGTTGCATTCACATCAAAGGTAACCACCGCCACACGATCATAGCCCTGGTGCAGTTTGTCCACCAGGATCGTGGCGGCTTCCTTTGCCTGGCGCAGCGGCTCGCAAGTGTTGGTCGGATTACAACTATTGGCGTCAAAGTTGCCAGGGGAAAAACCAGGCGTATGTTCACCCATGGATTCAGAAATATCGATCACGATCACCAGGTCCACCGGGGCTGCTTCGGTGATGGTATGAGTGCGCAGCGGCACATCTGTGAATCCCATGATAGTAAGGAAGTACAGGGGTGCAATCTGGGTGGCTTCCACCCACACCAGCTTGCGCGGTGCTACCAACCCGCTTTCTGTATTGGGGCAGCGGTGGTAAAAACGAGGTTTAACAGTTAGTAAATAAAGGTCACGGACGCCATCAGCGTCCCCCTCGTAGGGTTCCACCAGGTCCTGAGTGTAGGCATCACAGATATACACCTCCAGATCGATTAAGGTCATATCGATCTCGTGCATGCGCAACACTTCTTCAGCAGCATCATACATCTTGTCCAGTGATTGCCCGGTCTTAAACTCATTGGCAGCCGTAATGGCAGCCGCATCTACCGCGCGCTTCAGTTGGCCGTAACGCACATATAACGAAGCTGTATCAACTGCCAGTCCAACCGCCGCCACCAGGCCAACCATCGCAAACGCAAAAATGACCAGAGCCTGGCCGCGGTGTGAATTTTTTTGCGGTTTTTGTTCAGGGCGCCGGGGTGAAGAAGGGCGTCGCAGTGGGAATCGCCGCAGGAAGTGACATAACTGTGTAAACATGGATCCTCAGTTTCTCTGGAACAAAGTTTGAGATAAGGGGGGCTTTTAACATCTGTTCATAACAATAATAATATTCCACCGCCACAAAACCACGCCTGGGTGGGGCGGTGCTGCTCAAATAACTGTTCATCTTATCGGCGGTGAAATACGGTGTGAAGCGCACGATATCGCCGTCACAGTTCTTCTGCCAGTTGCCGTTGTTGTCAGTGTCGCTGTCATAGTCAGAATAGGCATAGTATCCTGGCGGCGAAGGGGCAATGGCAGTCACATGATCATCCACCACGGTGAAGACGGTGATGACAATGTCGTCAATGGTCATATCAAGTTCCGTGGCGTTGTTTACGCCATTGCAGAAGGGATCAGTCGGACCGGTGCAGCGCGGGTTGCCTGCCGGTGGAGAAAAGATGCACACCGTGTCATAGTAAAAGTTGAAGGCATCGGTACTGCAATGCATATCGGTCGGGCCGATATAGAACGGATCACGCAAAGACGCAAAGCGCGCTGCTTCACGCACCAGATCAAGTGCATCCAGGTAAGCGCCCATGAATGCCGCCACTTCCACCAACCCCACCACCATAATCAACAAAATCGGGACGATCAACGCCATCTCAATCAATGACTGACCCCGCCGCGATCGATTGTGCGGTTGTTGACAATGATCTTGTTGTTCAGTTGCCTTCTCTTCAGAAGGAGATTGATGGATAGGCGTCATAAGAGATTTCTTTCATCAAATAGATTAAATGGAATGTTCCCTGATCCCCGTGGGATTCTTATATATCGTTACTATAACATGAGAAACCCACTCTTGACAATTACCTATAACGAAATTGCAAAGTCTTTTAATAGCAAAAACAGCGATTTTAAACGAATTCTCACCTTTCGCAAGGCCTTTTTGCGCCATTTTCACTTTCTGCCTATATTATACAACGAAACCAGGCGAACCAAAGCTGGCAATCCTCACAGGCTACCCAAGGCGCTAACACTTTTCTGATGGGAATTTAAAGCAAATTCTAATAAGCAAGAGCTAAGATAGGAATAAACAAAACAAACTTTCATACATTGGGTAGAGAGAAAGGGTATATAACCATGTCCAAAGAAAATTTTAAAGCTGCATTTGCCATTCCCCTGATTCTGTTGATCGCCGCTGGCATTGCCTGGGCGGGCAGCCAGGGTGGATCTGTTCTGGAGGGCGGATTGCCGCTGTTTGCGCTGGCGGTGGTGCTTTCCTTCCTTATTAACTGGCTGGTCTTCATTCCCTCCTATCTGTATCAAACCGAAAAGTTCTTTGATATCACCGGCACTCTCACCTATATCACCCTCACGGTGACAAGCCTGCTGCTGGCTCCCCAGCCTGATCTGCGCACCTATTTGGTAGCAGCGCTGGTCATCGCGTGGACCCTGCGGCTGGGCACCTTCCTGTTCCGCCGCATTCACAAAGCCGGCAAAGACGGGCGCTTCGATGATCTCAAGCCGTCCTTCTTCCGCTTCCTCACCGTGTGGACCCTGCAGGGCCTGTGGGTGGTGTTCACCATGGCTGCCGCCCTGGTGGTGATCACCAGCAGCACCCGCGTTGACTTTGATGTTTTTGCCATCGTCGGGTTGCTGGTGTGGCTGTTTGGTTTTGCCTTCGAGGTGGTGGCAGACGCGCAGAAGAGCCGCTTCCGCGCTGATCCTGCCAACAAAGGCAAATTCATCCGCACGGGTTTGTGGTCAAAATCACGCCACCCCAATTACTTTGGCGAGATCGTGTTGTGGATCGGGGTTGCCATCATTGCCCTGCCGGTACTGCGCGGCTGGCAGTGGGTGGCGCTCATCTCACCAGTCTTCGTCACCATCCTGCTCACCAAAATCAGCGGCGTACCGCTGTTGGAAAAGAGCGCCGATGAACGCTGGGGCGGACAGGAAGATTATGAGGATCATAAAAAGAATACCCCGGTGCTGATCCCCAAACTGTGAGCTAAAACGGCCATTAAAATAACAGCAGGCTGAAGGATGATTTCAGCCTGCTGTTTTATCTTTGGACCAAAATCTCAGTTATGCTGCAGCACCAGCACTTCCAGCGGTGGCAGGATGATTTCACCCTTGATGGCCTTGCCGCTGATTAACTCCTGCATTTCTTCGCCGATGATGAAGTGGCGCGCTTCCTGGCTGTGGTTAATCACAAACGAGAAGGTCTGGCCGCCTTGCTTGCGCTGCACTACCTCAACACCCTGCGGCGCGGCGATGCCCTCCACCCCGATCTGCGGCAGCAGCCATTCGTACAGGGTATCGAACAGTTCGCTGTCACCCCACACCCCGGCATACACCGCTTTGCCCGCGCCAAATTCATTGATGGTGATGGCGGATTGTCCTGCCAGGTAATCTTCGCTGTAATGGGCGATCGACTGCGCGCCTTCCGGCTCGAGCCATTCTGCCCACACCCGGAGTTCAGCTTCCTTGCCTTTGATCGCATCCACGTCGAAGATCACGCGGTTGTGCTGGTCAGGTTTCATCGAGTCATATTCTTCTACACGCACCCCGCACACTTCGCGCAGCAGCCCAGGCAGACGCGTGTCGACGACCTCGTTGGCCAACCCTTTGACACCACTGCGTGCGGTCACCAGCAGCGCGCCTCCTGCGCGCACATATTCGGCCAATGTATGGGCGGTCTGCTCTGAAAGCACATACAACGCCGGCACGATCACCAGTTTGTACTGCGACAGGTGCTGTTCCTGCTCGCTGACAATATCCACAGCGACATTGCGCTGCCACAATCCACGATAGAGATCGTAAAAATGCTGGTTGTAATGGAATTGCGGGTTGTTGGGCTGGCTCTGGAAGCCAAAGCGCGCATCATAACTCAACAGCATGGCGGTTTCCGCCACCGGCATTGAACCGGCAACCAGGCCGCCGAATTGCGCCAGTTCCTGCCCCATCTGCACCACTTCGTGATAGCGGCGGGTGGCCTCACCATGATGATCGAGTACGCCATGCCAATATTCCTCGGTGCCAAAGCGGCAAGAACGCCAGCGGAAAAAGACCATGCCATCTGCGCCGTGCGCAATACCCTGATAAGCCCACGCGCGCAGTTCTCCCGGGCGGGGCGCTTCGGCAATCGTTGACCAGCCGGTAGGGCCGCTTTGCTGCTCCATCACCCAAAACGGTGCCTGTTTGGTGCTGCGCATGGTGTCATGACCCAGGGCCATGTGGCTGACATCCACCTCGCTTTTATCACTCCAAAAAACGCGG
>DSBE01000105.1 GCA_011053085.1 Chloroflexota bacterium | reverse complement strand
GACCATACCGACCTCCTAAAGAACTACAGGCAGGGGAATTCCCTGCCTGTAGTTATACCAGCCTTTTTCGATAAAACCTGTGATTACTTTGCGGATTGCACCTGATCTAATTTTTCAGAAAGAGAATCAAGCTTTTCCTGCAGCGCATCTACATCTGCTTTGGTAGCAACTTTGATGGTGTTGCTGCGGCGGATCTTGCTAATGGTTTCTTTGGCCTCGGTCTCACGTTTGTCAACAATTTCTTTGATCAGTTCTCTCGCCTCGTTTTCCGCAATCTCGCCGCGTTCAACCAGGCGGTTGATGAGCCCTACGACCTCTTCTTCAGCAACAACAGCCGCGCCTATCGCCGCAAGAAAAACGCGGCGGAAAAGACCGCCCACCGTTTTGCTGGTTTCTTTGGCTGCATCAACAACCATTTCAGCAGCATGCTCGATGTTCTTCTTCTCTTCTTCAAACACATTGGATTTTTGTTCAGTTTTCGCCATTCGATTCCTCCATAGATTGATGGTTATGCCTCCATTATAACGCATTGCGTCATAAAAGCAAGCAAAAAAAGCAGAAAGTCACAAAATTCTTGCCCGGAGACCTAACTCAAAGTTAGTTTAGAAGGTTTTCCGTGTAAAATTAAAGCATGCTAAACAACCTGCCCCCCATCAGGAACCTGCGGCGTTGGCGCGAGTTGCAGGCAATTCTTTTTCGATATGGTTTTGACTTCCTGATTGATACCAAAGAAGTCAGAACGATCCAATCGACTCTGAGAACCTTGCATCTGCCTGTGTCTATTCCCGAATCAAAACTCCATGAACTGAGCACCCCGGAACGAGTACGCCGCATGCTGCAAGATATGGGGCCGACGTATGTCAAGCTGGGGCAAATCCTTTCCAGCCGTTCTGACTTTCTGCCAGATACGTGGGTGCAGGAATTATCCAAGTTGCAGGACGCTGTGCCGGCTTTTTCTTTCGAAGAAGTGGAACACATCCTTGAAGAAGAAATTGGCACAATTGAACAGTCCTTTTTATTCGTTGACCCTGAGCCGATCGCAGCCGCTTCCATTGGACAGGTACACTACGCCATCCTTAATGATTTCAGTCAGGTTGTGATCAAGGTCCAGCGGCCTAACATAGAAGCCAAAATCCAATCCGACCTGGAATTCGTGCGCGACGTTGCTAAATTACTGCACAACTCAGTCGATTGGGGCAAGAAATACGGTGTCGTCGGCCTGGCTGAAGAATTGATCCGTACCTTGATGGATGAATTGGATTACAACATTGAAGCTACCAATGCTGACCGGCTCCGCCGCAACATGGAAAAATTTCCCGAAATTCACGTCCCCTTTGTCTACTGGGATTACACCACCAAACGAGTATTGACCATGGAAGCCATTGATGGGTACAAAATCAATGATCTTGAAAGTATCGCCACCCTTGACATTGACCGGGTGGGGCTTTCCAAAATCTTCATGCATTCGATTCTGCACCAGGCTTTTATCAATGGTTTCTTCCATGCCGATCCGCATCCCGGCAATTTAATGGTTGAGAAAAAAACCAAACGACTGGTGTATCTGGATACCGGTATGATGGGCAGCCTGCTGCCAGAACAACGCAATGCAATCGGTGAAGTGGTGCAGGCGATCATCAGGCGCGATACAGAGGAGATTCTGCGACTGGCTCTAATTTTAGGAACACCTTTTCAGCAGATAAACGAGAACAAGCTCCGCCGTGACATGGATCACATGATCAACCACTATCTGGAAGCCCCCCTGGAACGGCTGGAAGTCACCCGGCTGCTCAGTGAAATTCTGGTCATGATCTTCGAAGCCGGCATCCGCCTGCCACCAGTGCTGGGTGTGTCTGCCAAAGCCTTGCTGCAAGCAGAAGATGTAGCCCGTGTGTTAAACCCTGATGTGGTTGTGGTCGAGGTAATGAAAGACGTTGCCTACAGTGTTTACCTCCACCAGATCAACCCCGTCAACACTTTCTGGCAGACTGTGAGTCTGGCCAAAGATACCCGCGATCTGGTGCGCATCCTTCCGCGATCCATCACCAAAATTCTCACCAATTTAGTGCAGGGTGAACTCAAGGTAGGCATTCAAATTCTGGAACTCAGTGACATCATCTCCAACATTCTCATCATCGCCAATCGTTTGATCGTGGGTGTCGTACTGGTCGGTATGCTGGTTGGTTCAGCGCTTGCGATGAGTGTCCCGCGCACCGATACGCTCACGATTGTTCCCATTATCGGCGTCATTGGCTTTGTGATCGCTCTTGGTATCAGTTTAATGATGGTTGTGCAAGTCTGGAACACCATTGGTAAGACACGCCGCTGGTCTCGCCGACGGAAAAAGGACGAGAACAAACCCCTCGATTAAATCCTTATCGTTTCCGTTTGGGATTGTTGGTTGGTTTTGAGAATGGCTTCCTGCCATCTTTACCTGCAGGTTTTCTCAGGTTTGAGGAAGGTTCAGCGAAAGATTTTCCACTTCTCAGTGCATTGACCTCTTCAACCGTCAAAAACCGCCAATCCTTTGGCTTCATGTTGCCCAAAGTCAAGGTGCCAATGCGGGTACGGATAATTCTCACGACCGGCAGCCCCAGCAGACGGCAAGTCTCACGGATCTGGCGTTTGCGGCCTTCCGAAAGGATCACCTGCAGCCAGGCGCCTTTACCATGAACCTTGGTCACTTTGACTTTCGCACCACGCGTGCGATAGCCATCTTCCATGACGATACCGCGCCTGAATTTCTGCAGTTGTTCATCGTCTGGCCGCACAGCGACCAGCACTTTATATTCTTTTTCATGCCCAAAACGCGGATGAGATAGTAATTGTTTAAGATCGCCGTCATTGGTCAGCAGAATCAGCCCTTCACTTTCAAAATCAAGCCTGCCCACAGAAAACAAATGGTCAGAATCAGGGACGACATCATGGATCGTGGGACGATGCTCGTTTTTGGGCTCACGGTCAGAGAGCATTTTACGTGGCTTGTAGAGTGCGATATATACCTTCTGTTCAATGGCTGGTATCTCTCGATTGTCTATCTGAATGGCGTCCTTCACAGGGTCAGCTTTGTCACCCAACACAGCCACTTTGCCATTGACCTTCACCCGGCCGGCTTCAATAAACGCCTCACAGGCCCTTCTTGATCCGAAGCCTGCCTGCGCCAATATTTTCTGAACTCTCTCCTGCATGGAATAACCTTCCTAATCTTTCAGCAACTGACCATTGCCGTTGCGGTTCCCATTTTCATGGATGTCATCCTGCACAAACTTCGGCATCTCCTCAACTGATGTCAATCCAAAGTGCTGCAGGAATTCCAGTGTGGTGGCATACAACACTGGCCTGCCAGGTGTCTCATCTCGCCCTACTTCTTCTACCAACCCCTTATTCAGCAAGGTACGGATAACCCCGTCACTATTCACGCCGCGGATAGCATCGATGGCAGGTCGCGTTATCGGTTGCCGGTAACAGACAATGGTCAGGGTTTCGATGGCAGCCCTGCTCAATTTCGTATACGAATCAAGTCCCAGAAATTTCTCAACTGCCTGGGCTTGCTCTGGTGAGGTTGTCAATTGAATTCTACCGCGGCTTTTTTGCAACGACAGGCCGCTGTTGATATACTTTTCTGCCAGCATCGATAATGCTGCTTCAACCATCGATTCAGGTTGACCGACAGCCGAGGCAATCTGTGAAGCGGAAACCGGCTCACCTGCCACAAACAATACCGCCTCAACCGCTGCCAAAAAGCTGCGTTGAGTAGAATCCTCCCCTGTCGTCTGAGTACCTTCAATCAAATCGCTCATGCTATAATACTACCCATGAAATCACTGAATCTCAACAAAAAACCACTGTTGTTAATAGCTATCATAATAACACTTGTAACCCTCGCCTGTCGTGCTGCTGCCGACATACCGTCCGCCAGCGCTTTTCCTGTGCCGGAAATTTCGCAGCAAAGCGCTGACAAAGTAGAAGCCTTATTGGACGATGTTCAATCACAAAGCGGATCCTTTGCTTTCACCATCACCGACCAGGAAATGACTTCTTATCTTACACTCAAAATGGCCGAAAATCAAGAAAGCCCGCCGATTGAGAACCTCAATGTCGTTTTTTCAGACAACCAGATATTTGTGTATGGTGATGTATTTGTGCAAAACCTGGGTATGAAACTACCTGCCGTACTTGTTATTGCAGGCAGAGTCGACACAAATGGAACCCTGCAATTCGAGCTGATCTCCGCCCAGGTGGGCAGAATCAATATGCCTGCCTTTGTACAAGATCAAATTTCGAAGGCAACCACAGGGGCGATGAATTCGCAATTTTCAAAATATTTGAGTGGATATCGTATTGACAATCTGTACATTGACCAGGGCATGCTCACCGTTTCAGGCGGAAAACGTTAATTACCCATCATGACTTCATCGCGCAAAATTTTGGGAATAGGTACCGTCATCAGTTTGTTATTGGCCGTTATACTTGCGGGTTGTGCGACGGGCGCGAATACCAGCGATCAACCGCACATAGCCACAATCATCGTCGATGGGGCCAGTATCGAGAGTACATTCAGTACCGGTGATTCAGTACAAATTGTGCTGGACAAAGCTGGTGTAACTCTTGGAAATCAAGACCAGGTTGAGCCCCCCTCCTTCACCATCTTGACCCGTGATACCACCATCAACATCGTGCGAGTAACTGAAGAATTCATCACCATTGAAGAAACCATTCCGTTTATCAGCCAGACGGTTAAGAATGAAACCCTGCCAGAAGGCCAGACACTTCTGATTCAAAAAGGTCAAAATGGCAAATTGGCGATCACTACCAGAGTGGTGTATGAAGACAACATTGAAACAATGCGTTCAGAATATACCCGCATAATAACAGAAACCGCCAAGCCTGAAATTGTCATGGTTGGCGTGCAGACTCCCTTCAGCCCCATTCCTATTGAAGGGAAGATCGCCTACATTACCACCGGCAATGCCTGGTTGATGGAGACCAACACCGGCAATCGCCGCCCTGTGGTCACCACCGGTGATCTGGATGGCCACATTTTAGAAATATCACCTGACGGTCAATGGCTATTGTTTTCGAGGTCAGTGGAGGAAGAAGAGACTGACAATATCAACGCGCTTTTTGTCGTCGATCTTACCAACCAAACGGCTGAACCATTCGCCATAAATGCAAAAAATGTAATTCATTTTGCCGACTGGGTGCCCGGAAAAACCCGTACGATTACTTACTCGACCGTTGAGCCCAGAGGAGCCACGGATTGGTTGGCGAATAATGACCTTTACCAGGTTACTTTTACCGCGGCTGGCGCGGTGTTAACCAACGAACCCATCCTTGACACATCCAAAGAGGGCGTTAATTTCTGGTGGGGCACCGATTTTGCCTGGTCAGCCAATGGTTCCCGTATAGCCTATGCCAAACCTGATTCAATCGGATTGGTGAATGTCAATGGCGGGACGGTCCAACCCCTCTATACCTATACACCTTATGAGCCAAACCTCGATTGGCGCTGGTTGGCTCCGCTGGCGTGGTCACCCGACTACAGCGCCCTCTTCACAGTTCGCCACAACCCGGCCAGTACAGAATCCTATCAGCAATTCAACCTGTCAGTTCTGCTGCCAGACGACAACTTGTTGATCGATTTGGTAGAGGATGCGGGCATGTTCGCTTTTCCCTCGCCATCCCCGATGAATCAATCAGGGCGCTTCACAGTGGCGTATCTGCAGGCGTTGTTCCCTGATCGCAGTGATACCTCCCGCTATCGCTTGATGATCATGGACCGCGATGGCTCCAACCGCAGAGAACTTTTCCCGCCCGAAGGTTCCTTGGGGCTCAGTCCGCAGACGGTGCAGTGGCAACCACCCAGTTTAACCCAAAAAAGCGGTAAAATTGCATTACTCTATCAAGGCAACATCTACCTGTACGATCTCGAAACAAACCGGGCGATTCAGGTTACTGGCGATGGTTCCGTAAGTCGCCTTGATTGGCAATAAAAAAAATAAAACTGGCAAATAGACGCCAGAAATACCAAAGGGAGAATGATGAACATATTAGTTACAGGCGCAGCAGGATTCTTGGGGTCACATCTATGTGATCGACTCATCAAAGATGGCCACTTTGTCATCGGCATGGATAATTTCATCACTGGCAGCCCAAAAAATCTGGAACATCTGGCTGGCAATGAACAATTTCTTTTCATCAAACAGGATGTATCAAATTTTATTTTCGCCCCCGGCGAAATCGATGCCGTCATGCATTTTGCCTCGCCGGCCAGCCCCAACAAAGAATCCAGGTTTGGCTACCCCAATCTGCCTATCCAGACCATGAAAGCCGGGGCGTTGGGCACCCATAACACATTGGGCGTCGCCAAAGCCCATCATGCCCGGTATCTGCTGGCTTCCACCAGTGAAATTTATGGTGATCCCGCTGTGAATCCCCAGCCGGAGTCTTATTGGGGTCATGTCAATCCCATCGGCCCTCGTTCCATGTACGATGAAGCCAAACGCTTTGCTGAAGCATTGGTGATGTCCTATCACAATTTCCACTCCATCGATACCCGTATCGTGCGCATCTTCAATACTTACGGCACGCGCATGCGACTGGATGACGGCCGGGTTGTGCCCAATTTCATCCAGCAAGCGTTGCGAAAAGAACCCCTCACCGTCTATGGAGATGGTTCGCAAACAAGGTCTTTTTGTTTCGTTGATGACCTGATTGAGGGCATCGTGCGATTATTCCACTCTGACGAAACTATGCCGGTGAACATCGGTAATCCAGTGGAAATGTCCATGCTGGCGCTGGCTGACACCATCAACCAAATTTGTGACAACCCCGCTGGCATCAAATTTATGAAAAACCTGCAGCTGGGCAATGACCCCAAACGCCGCCAGCCAGACATCACCAAAGCCAAACAAATCCTCGATTGGTCGCCACAGGTTAACGTGGAAGAAGGTATTCGACGGGTCTTGCCCTATTTTAAGCAAGAAATGGGCCTGGTAGAATGAAATTCAGTATAGCCGCCAGAAAAGAAACCAATCGCTTTCTGAAATTCGCTGTGGTGGGCGCTATTGGCGCAGTGGTCGATTTTGGCACACTTAATCTGTTGAATTATCTGACCGGGATGGATTTCATCTACCGGCAGGCGATTTCATTCACCCTGGCTATCATCAATAACTTCCTTTGGAATCGCTACTGGACCTACCCCGATTCGCGCAGCAAACCCCTGGGCAAACAATTGACCCAATTCTTCCTCATCAACGCCATTGGTATTCTGGTCAGGACGCCCATCATCCAATTCTCAATGAAAGCGATTCGCTCCTTTTTGGAGCCTCTGTTGGGCGATGTCGTGTTGCCCTTCTCGGAATTTTTGACAGTCGAGGTAATTGCAGAAAACCTGGCTGTGGTCATTGCCATTTTCGTCATCATGATGTGGAACTTCTTTGTCAACCGCTACTGGACTTACAACGATATAGATAAAGAAGAATTAACCGAAGTAGAATCAGAGTATGAACGAACAACCGAATAACGCAGGTTCACCAGACCAACCGTATCCAACGGAGAATCAACCGACACTCTTGCCGTCCAATATCCGGTCATTGAAGGATCTCATTGACACGGTAACCGGCAAATACTTGATGGATGAGAGCGAGGTCGGTGAATCAGGCTTCGTCGATCAACAGCCATTTCCATTCCTGGCATTGGTCGGCCAAAAAGAGATGAAATTGGCGTTGCTGCTCAATCTGATCAATCCCGCCATCGGTGGTGTGCTGCTCTTGGGGCCGCGCGGTACCGGCAAAACCACCGCTGTACGCAGTCTGGCGAATCTGACCCCAAGAATCCCGCGCAGCCTCTGCTACTATGGCTGCACCGAACAGGATGTAGAAGCACAGGGCATAGACGCCATCTGCCCTGCCTGTGCCAAGAAATTCGGCGAGGGCAAATCATTGACCCAAATGGAAGAGGTGCGACTGGTCGAATTACCGCTCAATGCACAAATCGAGGATGTCGTCGGAGGCATTGACGAACGCGCTGCCATACATCAACGCATGCGTTTGAAACGCGGGATCTTGTCGCAGGCTGACCGCAACATCCTGTACGTGGACGAAGTCAACCTGTTAGACGATGATATCATTAATGCCATTCTCGATGCTTCGGCGATGGGCACCTACACCGTGCGCCGCGGTCCGATTTCATCTACTTATTTTGCGCGTTTCTCGCTGGTTGGCTCCATGAACCCGGAGGAAGGCGCATTACGCCCTCAGATCATGGATCGCTTTGGCCTGCGGATTCTCGTAGATGGTCTTGAGGATCCGCAAGAACGATGGATTGCCTACCAACATGTAGATCAATACCGGAGGAGTCCCAACGCAATGCTGGCTGACTATCAGGAACAATCCCAATTCGCGCGCACCGAAGTACAGCATGCCCGCGACTTGCTTCCAACCGTGCAAATTCCAGCAACGGTTGCCAAAGCAGGACTGCATTTGATCCAGGTATTGGAAATTGCCTCCCTGAGGGCAGAAATCAGCCTGTTTGAAGCGTCAAAGGCTTATGCGGCGGCAGACAATCGCTCCATAGTGGAGGTTGCTGATCTTGAGGTGATTGCGCCTATGGCACTGCGCATGCGCCGTTCTGCCTTCATGAGCCAATATTTTGCCGATCAGCAACAGGAAGATCAACGTTTGCGTGAAAATCTGAAACAAATCACCAAAGAGTTATTGGAACACTAATGGCCTCTCCCCGTATCATCGCCGGAAAAGCCAAAGGGATGCGCCTGTTTCCTGTGCCGGGTGACAGCACCCGCCCCATTACAGACCGCGTGAAGGAGAATTTATTCAACATCATCGGGGTCGATATTATTGACACAGCTTTTCTGGATCTGTTTGGCGGGACAGGCTCGGTGGGCCTGGAAGCCATCAGCCGCGGCGCTGCTTATTGCCGATTTATCGAAAAAAACCCCAATGCCGCCAAAACCCTGAGGAAAAACATTGTCTATACGAAACTTGAAGGTTCAAGCGAACTTATTAATACCGATGCCTTACCTTATTTGAAGCAGACTCCTGACCGCTCCTTTGACATGATCTATGTCGCCCCACCCCAATACAAACAAATGTGGAAAACCACCCTGAACTTATTAGACCAGCATCCAGCCTGGCTGGCGCCCTATGCCTGGATCATCGTACAGATTCATCCCGTCGAATTTGAAGAAGACCTGGCATTCACCAATTTCCACGAATTTGACCGGCGCAAATATGGTTCAACGATATTAATTTTTTACGAAGCCAACCAATAAGCCTTTTCTTCAGGGAAATAGAGCCAACTGCCATAGTCCTTGCTCAAAGTAATCTTGTTTTAAGGTTCCCCTCTTCGTCATAATAATTTAAGCCTGACAAAATACGATCACCAGGTTTCCACTGCCACACCTTTGGCAGTAAGACGGACAGATCTTCTACCAGAGGAAGCTGCCCCAACGATGACATCGAGACCCAATGCAAATTGCCTTCTTCAGAAATGGTCAACTGTTGGCCGCCATATTCTCCGCGAAAGAGAAATACCGCGATGCCATGCTGTGCTTCCACATCACACATCACCACACCGCAGCAGTGCAGGTCAATGTCGTTGATTCCAGCTTCCTCCGCCAACTCCCGTTTTGCTGAGGTAAGCACATCTTCACCCACCTCAATGTGCCCGCCCAACCCATTAAACTTGCCAGCCCAAATTTTCTTATTCTCCGCCCCTTTTAACAACAACACATCATTATGTTTAAAAACAAAAATCAATGTACGCGGTATCACCGAATAGCGTTGCTTATCAAGACCTTGATCACTGACAGGCATAAGTAACCTCTTTCTCTTAACAAAAAAGGCACCTCCCGGTATCATCAGGAGATGCCTTTTTGACTTTTTCTGATTAGCCCTGAGCTAACATGGCGCGGATTTCGTCCAACTTATTATCCGAACCTAATTTAACGTTTTTGTCAGCAATAAACTTAGCATATTCTGCCATGAAGATTTTGCCAGGAGCGCGCAGGTCGAAACCTTCGGGCTTGTCACGGAAGAACTCACGGTGAACACGCGTCCATACCAGCCGTCCGTCAGTGTCGATGTTGATCTTGGTAACGCCAAGTTTGGCAGCGGGAAGGAATTGATCTGCATCCACGCCCTTAGCGCCAGCCAGCTTACCACCCGCCGCATTGATCCGCTCCACTTCTTCTTGAGGAACAGAGGAGGAACCATGCATCACCAGAGGATAACCCGGCAGAAGTTTTTGAATTTCTGCCAGTACATCAAAATGAAGCCCCTGGGTTCCAGAGAATTTGAATGCGCCGTGGCTGGTGCCGATAGCGGCAGCCAATGAATCACAGCCGGTGCGCTCAACAAATTCCTTCGCCTGCTCCGGATCGGTCAATTTGGCATCTGCCTCGGCGACCTTTATGTCTTCTTCTACGCCACCCAACTGACCCAACTCAGCTTCCACTACGATTCCTTTGGCATGTGCAGCTTCCACGACACGTTTGGTGATAGCGATATTGGTTTCGAAGTCTTCATGCGATGCATCGATCATCACAGAACTATAGAAGCCGCTTTCAATGCAGTCATAACAGGTCTGTTCATCTCCGTGATCCAGGTGAACAGCAAAAATAGATTCGGGGAAAATTTCATCTGCGGCGCGAATCATGGCTTCTAACATGCGCTTGTCGGTGTAGGAGCGAGCGCCTTTGCTGATCTGAACAATGAAAGGTGACTGGCTCATCAAGTTTCCCTGAAACAAACCCATAGTTTGCTCTATATTGTTGATATTGTAGGCGCCGATAGCAAACTTGCCGTACGCAGCTTCAAATAGCTTTTTGGTTGTAACAATCATGTGTATTTCCTCTTTTAGAATTAGGTAGTTTTTTTAAACAAAGGGTGACATAACTGCCACCCTTTCGTTTTTTTACTGTAAGAACATCGGCACGCCGATAATGTCCTGGATACTCGGTCGATACTGCTTGGCATCATAGTAGCGGTCAATATCCACAACCTTCTTGCCAGACATAATGTAGTCAATCGGAATCGCGGTGTAGCAGCCATTCTGCAACGCCACCATCTTACCAGTGTCACCCTTCAGGATCAACTGAGCAGCCAGGTTACCATAGCACATCGCCACCATCCGGTCTAATGAATCCGGAGCGCCTGAACGCATCAGGTAAGCAGGCTGCTGGAACATGATGTGATGGCCGGTGCGGTATTTGATCTCTTCTGCCAAAATCCTGCCGACGCCACCCAGTTTACGGTGGCCATAGGCATCTTCTTCACCGGTCACAACCACATCCATGCCTTTCAGGATCGCGCCTTCAGACACAGTCATAATAGCGTAGTTTGAGGGATTGTTGCGTTTGTCTTCCAGTAAGTATTCGCACAATTCTGCCACATCGCATTCTACCTCGGGAATCACTGCCCGATCCACGTAAGAAAGATAAGCGGAGAACAAACTGGTTTCGCCAGAATAGCGGCCAAATAACTCGACCACACCAATGCGCTCGTGTGAACCAACCGAAGTTCGCATGTTGGTGATGAATTCTACACTACGTGTAATGGCAGTAGAAAAGCCGATGCAGTAATCCGTACCAAAGACATCATTGTCCATGGTCTTGGGAATACAAACCGCTGGATACCCCTCTTTATGGATTCTCGCACCATAACTGAGGGTGTCATCGCCACCAATCGGCACAAGGGTATCAATGTTGAGGTGGTTTAACACTTTGATGACATGATCAGTGTAGTCCATCGTGCCATCATCCTTCACCTGGACACCCAGAGATGAATTTTTCAAGAAATCGGGAACGGCATCCGCTTTCACATTTTGCGGATTGGTGCGCGAAGTGTGCAGAAAAGTCCCGCCGGTGCGGTCAATCGTGCGAACATCCCAGCGTGACAGCTCGCGAATATAGTAATCATGAGTGGCAGGATCATCCAGATTGTAATTTAACAATCCACCCCAGCCTTTGCGAATGCCCAGCACGCGGTAGCCAGCCTCCAAAGCGCTCAACACCACCGCTTTCATAGCCGGATTCAAACCGGGAACATCGCCTCCCCCTGTGAGAATACCAATTGTTTTTGTCATTTTTCTTTCTCCTCAACTAAT
>DSBE01000093.1 GCA_011053085.1 Chloroflexota bacterium | reverse complement strand
TCCCTGGCGCGGTCAGCCTTACTATGCCGCATTTGCCGCCAAGGTGATCGATCAGCACTACCGTGCCTTCATCCGCCAAAAACCGGATGCGTATCTGCCCTTCGGTTTGTTGGGAAATGACCATGGTTTTTTGGGCAGTTGGGAGCAGCGTTCGCTGCTGGCGTTCCTTGCTCACGATGTTGACTTGCCAGCCGGCCAGGCGGGGTATCAGGATAACGACAGGCGCTTTGACTTGATGGAACGGCAGGTGCCTTGTGAATTTGTGAAAAAGCCCATCTACAACCTGTTCACGATGTTGTCATTGTTGGGCGATATCAGCCTGGCTGTCCACCGTTCTTCTGGACGCGAGCAAGTGGGTGTACTCGCCACGATGCGCAGCGAGGAGCAGGTGGCAATCTTGCTGTATGCGTCTGCGGACGACATCACTGCCACCGGCAGGGTTGCGATGCATTTGACAGTCAAGAACCTGCCATTTGAGCCAGACACGCGGGTTTTGTACCAGATCGACCAGTATCATACCAATCCTTATCCGCACTGGCTGCGCGGGATTCAATCAAACGGTGAACATGCCGGATTCTCAGAGGAAACCATCCATCTTATGGATCTGCATCAAGAGCTGTGCTGTACAGGTACAGAAACAGGTAGTGTAGAAGATGGCTATGAAGAAAGTGACAAAAAAACCTTCCGCCTGTCATTCCCGCTGCTGCTGCCGGGTGTAGCTCTGGTGGTTTTGAGTAAAAAACCTGACCAGGTACCTGGCAAATTGACAGGATTGTGGTCTGCTTGTTATCCCGCCCTGGACGGTGGATTCAACCGCCTGCTGCGCTGGCAAACTTGTGAAGAATACAACGTGAAGACCTTCGAGGTGGAGGGTTCTGCCCGTTATGATGGCGGATACCGGCGGCTTTCAACCGTTCGATTTCTTGACAATGCATTTCTGCATCGATCAGTCACTGATCAGCCCTACTTTTACCGGGTGCGGGTCATTGACTATTGGGATCGCCCTTCGCCCTGGTCAGAGGTGCATGCTGCCTGTCTGCCCTGATTTCTAAAAATAGGGATTTTCCAGTCCCTGTACGAGGTCATCGATCAACACCACTTTGCCGTTGTCCATTGACAGGTTGGCTGCCACGCCGGTGAGGATGGAATAGGCGCCGCCGCGCCAGTCGGCAGCCCGTTGGTAAGGATCTCCCTGTGGGTCGGGTGTGAAGATGTCCTTTAGCAGCAGATCATCACCGCCGCCATGTCCGCCGGATGCTTCCCAGATGGGAATATCCTGTTTTGCGCCGAAGTGGGGGAACAGGGTGGTGCTGGTGGCTTCGCCGATCATCTCGCCCGGCACGCGGTCATCACCACTGATGTAGACGGATTCCATACAGCGGTGCTCCAATCTACCTTGCGATCCGTTGAAGTTTACTATGTAGCCCTCCCACGGCATGAAGGCGTTGAGCGAATAAGACATCTGTACATGGTTGTCATAGGTCACGATGAGGTTCATGTTGTCTTCGATATCAATGTCAGGCGAAAAGACACAGCGGTCGCGGAAATAGCCATCATGTTGTTCCTGGTCAAGATATAGTTGCTTCAATCCTTCGCCGACGGTCAGATCCAGGTAGAAGGGGCAGCGGCTGGCTTCGGGGCAGGTGTGGCAGCGTTCGCTGCGATTGTGCAGTCCCAATCTTTCAGCAGTTTCGGGTACATAATAACGGCGCTGCCCGCTGGCGAAGACGCTTTTTGGGAAAGATGACAGCCACCAGTTGATGAGATCAAAGTGATGGGTGGCTTTGTGCACCATCAACCCGCCGGAATTGACTTTGTTACGGTGCCAGCGGCGGAAATAATCCGCTCCATGCGAAGTATCCAGCAGCCAGTGAAAATCGACGGAATAGACCTCGCCGATGATGCCCGACATGAGCAGGTCTTTGATCTGGGTGCGGGGAGGGGAGTAGCGGTAGTTGAATGTGACGCGCAAGGATTTGCCCGTGCTTTTGACGGTGTCCACTATACGCTGACACATCTCAGCCTCGATGGTCATGGGTTTTTCGGTGATCACATCGCAGCCCAATTGCATGGCACGTACAATGTATTTCTCGTGATAGCGGTCCATGGTGGTGACGATGACGGTGTCGGGACGAGTATCGCGGATCATTTGGTCGAAGTCTTCCTCGCCATAGACAGCCACAGGCCGGGTTTGATGCTCCTTGAAATAGTCCTGGTAAAGATGGGCGCGCCCAAGATTGCGGTCACACACTGCCGTCATTTCGGCCAGTGAGGCATAGGTTTCGGCGACTGCCTGGGCATACATGAAACCGCGACCACCAGTGCCGACCTGTGCGTATTTGGTTTTCATCATTGTTGTGCTCCTTGCTTGCCTGCTTTCGTAAAAGAAATTTCCCAGGATATTGCTTCTATCAATTCTCAATTATCCCACAATGGAAAGGGGCTGGTACTTGCCAGCCCCGTTGAAAAAGGAGGTAAAAGTGAAACGATACAAAGTTAACGAACGCCCAGCAGCAGTTCGTTTGTCAGCTGGTCCAGTTTCTCATACTGCAAGCCGTGGGCAGCGATGGCTTTTCGGTCAAAGTTGTGCGCGCGCAAAGCAGCGGCTTTTTCGCTGGTATAAGCACCAAAGAAAGCGCTCATCTGCTCATCTTCTGCGTTGATCTCTGCCAATAGGGCTTGAATTTCACTATCCTGACGGAATTGTTCGGCTTTCTCAGCCAGGATCATGTAGGTGCGCATACAGCCGCGGGCAAATTCTTTGACACCATCGTAATCTTCTGTGCGGAAGGCGTGCGCGTCAAAGTGCAGGGGATGGCTGTAGTGGTAATCTTCGAGCAGCTTGACCAGGAAGAAGGCGCTCTTCAGATTGACCGTTCCAAAGCGGAAGTCCTGGTCGTAGCGGCCGAATGCCTGGTCGTTGAGGTCAATGTGCCACAACTTGCCGGCTTCCAGCGCCTGTGCCACCTGATGGGTGAAGTTCAGGCCTGCCATGTGTTCATGCGCGACTTCGGGATTGACTCCGACCATGTCGGCGTGGTCCAGGGTTTCGATGAAGGCCAACATGTTACCGGTGACAGCGTTGTACATGTTACCGCGCGGTTCATTGGGCTTGGCTTCGAGGGCGAATCTCAGGTCGTATCCCTGTGCCAGCACGTATTCGCACAGGAAATTCAGTCCTTCACGATTGCGTTTGATGGCTGTGACCGGGTCTTTGGTGGCGTCGCTCTCGGTGCCTTCGCGCCCGCCCCAGAACACATACAGTTTTGCGCCCATTTCAACACCCAGATCGATGGCATTCATGGTCTTCTGCAGGGCATACGCGCGTACTTTGGGGTCATTGGCAGTGAAGGCACCGTCTTTGAAGATCGGATCGAAAAACAGGTTGGTGGTTGCCATCGGCACCACCAGACCGGTGTCTTGCAAGGCTTTTTTGAAGGCGCTTTTAGTGGATTCGGTTTCGGCAGGGGTGGCATCAATGGGGATCAGGTCGTTGTCGTGGAAATTGACGCCATAAGCGCCGACCTCACCCAATAGATACACCAGGTCAGCGGGTGATTTTTTGGCCCGCACATCACCGCCAAATGGGTCAGCGCCGGTGTTGCCTACTGTCCACAAGCCGAAGGTGAATTTTTTCTTTGAGAAATCGTATGTCATGAAAATTACTCCTTTTTAGTTGATATGATTGGAAAAAACAGGTTGCGACAGGTGATCGTACACCAGAGCGGCGGCACCGATCACACTGCTGTTGACACCAAAGTGAGAGGGTTGGATGTTCAGCGGCGGGCTGTTGGTTTGCATGCTATGTTTTTGCGCCACAATCTTGATTTCGGGGATCAGGAACTTCAGCAAACAATGGGAATAGCCGCCGATGATGATCATTTCGGGGTTGAACAGGCTGCCCAGTTGGCTGACAACCAGACCAAGATGATAGGCGATCTTTTGTAGTTGCAGGCGGCAGACGGGGTCATTGTCCAAACCAGCCTGTACGATGTCATCAAAATTGAGGGTGTCAATGGATTCCGCTGTGAAGCGGGATGGCTGTTTGTTGGTGCGCAATAATTGGCGGGTTTCTTCTACAATGATGGTATTGCCGATGACGGTTTCGAGGCAGCCCTGGCTGCCGCATCCGCACTGTTGCCCCTCGGGATCCACCACCATATGCCCGACTTCCGCCGCATAGCCATTTTGCCCGCGCATTAATTTGCCATCCACCATGATACCGCCGCCGATACCGACGCCGCCGGTGATGAGGACAAAGTTTTCAACATTGCGCGCGTTGCCCAGGTAATGTTCTGCCACGGCAGCCGCGTTGGCGTCATTTTCTACCAGGATGGGCAGGTCGAATTGCGCCTGCCAGTATTTGAGTACGCTGATATTTTGCCAGCCGAGATTTGGTCCCAGGGTAACAGCGCCTCGATGGGTATCAATTAACGCCGGCAGAACGACGCCGATGCCCAGTGGGGGGATGCGGCGGTATTGGGCTTCCTGTATGGCTTCCTGGGTAAAGGCGATACCATTCATGATGACATCTGCCGGTGATAAACCTGGCGTAAGCGGAGTGCGCGCCTGCCAGATCACACGGTAGGTGAAATCGAGCAAGGTGGCTGCCAGGTAATCGACATTGACCTCAATGCCGATAGTGCAGCCATAGGAGGGATTCAAGGTGAGCAGCAGGCCCGGCCGTCCGATGCGGTCGCTCTGGTAAGTGGTTTCTTCCATCATGTGCTGCTGGATGAGATCGTTGACGATGGAGGAGACGGTGGAGCGGTTAAGGCCGGTTTCAGCTGCCAATTCGGCACGTGAAAGAGTCTGATGCTGGCGCAGGGCGCGCACGATCAGAGCAGAATTGTGTTGGCGTACAGTGAATTGGTCAGCGGTCGCTTGCATATTTTTGCCTGGAAAAGGTGTGTTAGCCCTGTGAATAATATTTGTTGACGCAACAAACAAAGTGAATCTTTTTCATTGTACTCTTTCAAAAACCAGTTGTCAACCGCGAATTTGGTCGGCGGCTATTGGCTGCCGGTCCGGGTAAAGCAGAAATAATTAATACAAATCCTATAAATATAGGATATTATTAGGTTGGAAATGCTGGTAAAATAGCGTGAGTAAGTTACCGGTGTAAAGTAGTCAGAGGTAGTGAAGGAAGACGTAATGACCATTTGCCATACAGACCGCATCAATTTGGACACATCCTGGTATGTAGAAGAATCAATACAGGTAGATAACACCTATGATTTTGAGACCGAGGACGCTGGTTATCATGAAAATATTCTGCAAGCCATCGGCAACACACCCCTGGTGAAGCTCAACAAAGTAGTGCCCGCCAATGTGCAGGGGACTATCCTGGCAAAGGTGGAGGCATTGAACCCGGGTGGTTCGATCAAAGACCGGGTGGCATTGAATATGATCGAAACCGCTGAAGCGGAAGGACGGCTGAAAGCCGGCGGCACCATCATTGAAGCCACTTCTGGCAATACCGGCATCGGCCTGGCAACGGTGGCAGCGATCAAGGGTTACAAAGCTGTGCTGGTGATTCCCGACCGCATGAGCCAGGAAAAGATCGACTTTCTGCGTGCCATCGGCGCGGAAGTGATCGTTACCCCAACGGTAGGGCCGAATGACCCCGAAAACAATGTCAATGTAGCGGCAAGGTTGGCGGCCGAAACCCCCAACAGTCTGTGGACCAACCAGTATAAGAACACAGCCAATCCGCAGGCGCATTATGCAAGCACGGGACCAGAGATTTGGCGGCAGACTGCCGGCAAGGTCAAGGTCCTGGTGTGCGGCATGGGTACCGGCGGCACTATCAGCGGCACAGGCCGTTACTTGAAAGAGCAGAATCCGGATGTCAAGGTGGTGGGGGTGGACGTGCGTGGTTCTCTGATTCTGGAGAGTTGGCAGGCCGGACATCAAGTTGGCGATGACGAATATGAGAAAGCCAGGTTCCTGGTGGAAGGCATCGGCAAGGATTTCATTCCTGACACGATGAATTTGGATATCGCGGATGAGATTGTGCGGTTGGAAGATGCGGACTGCTTTTTGATGGCGCGCCGTATGGCACGTGAAGAAGGTATCTTTGCAGGTGGTTCATCTGGCGGGGCGGTAGCAGGGGCGCTGCGTTCCAAGTTCGTGCAGGCATTGCAGCCGGGTGAGTTGTGCGTGGTGATTCTGCCTGATTCCGGCAACCGTTACATCAGCCGCATCTACAATGATGAGTGGATGCGCGCCAACGGCTATATGGAGTAATTTAAATTGGTGAGCAACATCATAAGGCGGTGGTAGCGATACCATCGCCTTTTTTCATAAAAGCGCTTCATCATTTGATATGATATAACTAATAAACTGAGAAAAAATGCCATAAGGAGGCTTTATGTTTGAGCAATTTCGTGTGAAACCTGACCAGCCGGTGCGGTTGTCTGATTTTGATGCCAACGGCAAAACCTATTTTGCGGGGTCAAAAGACGAAGCCAAACAACAATTTAAACCTTTGAATCTCAAACTGCGCGAACTGCAGACATTGTTGTATGCGCAGGGCAAACACAACCTGCTGCTGGTACTGCAGGGGATGGACACCAGCGGTAAGGATGGCACCATCCGGGGGGTGTTCAAAGGGGTGAATCCACAGGGCGTCAATGTTGCCAATTTCAAGGTGCCGACCCCCAAGGAACTGTCACACGACTACCTGTGGCGTGTGCATCAGCAGACCCCGGGCAAAGGCGAGATTAAGATTTTCAACCGCAGCCACTATGAGGATGTGCTGGTGGTGCGGGTGCATTCGCTGGCGCCAGAGGAACGCTGGTCGAAACGCTACCACCATATCCGCGAGTTTGAACGCCTGCTGGCGGACGAGGGCACCACGATCATCAAATTCTTCCTGCACATCAGCAACGACAAACAGCGCGATAAATTGATCTCACGCCGCGACACACCGCGCAAACAATGGAAGTTCAACCCCAATGACCTCAAGGACCGCGCACTGTGGCCTGACTTTCAGCAGGCGTATGAAGACGCGCTCAACAAGACCAGCACGGAGTACGCGCCATGGTACATTGTGCCTGCCAACCAGAAATGGTACCGTGACCTGATGGTGGCGACGATCCTGGTGGAAACGCTGGAAAATCTGCAGATGCACTATCCACCCGCGCCGGAGGGCATTGAGGAGATGGAAGTGATTTAGGCTGGTAGAAACCAAACACCCCCGCGATTGCGGGGGTGTTTATATGGCTCCACACCGTGGACTCGAACCACGAACCTAACGGTTAACAGCCGCTTGCTCTGCCGATTGAGCTAGTGTGGAACGGCAAAGATTATTATATAGGTTTTGGCTGGTTTGTCAAGCGCTTAAGGTTCCGTGATGAACAGGGCAAAACGTCCTTCCAGTTCGTAATCCCCGCCAGGCTGGGTGATAGCGACTGCGATGCGGTAACTGCCAGGGGCGGGTGTTTCCAGGGTCACAAACGGTTCATCAGTGAAAATCGCCTCAGAAAGCGGGGAGGCTTCGTCCCATGCGAGCAGCTGCCAGCGATAGTACAGGGGGGCAGCAGGATTGGCGGGGACCAGGCTGAGCGTGATCTGATCCGCATCCTGAACAAGGGAAAACTCATCGAAGTAGAAGTTTTGATACCAGGCTAATTTTTGCTGGTCGATCGGAAGGCCCAACATGGTGCTGATCAATTCCGCCGTACGCACCGAGATGATCAGCGAACCGAACTCGGATGGATGGTCGCGGTCGTACATGTGTACCTGTGACCAATCATACGCCAGTGGGTAGGTGCGGAAATCATAATATGGGATGGCTTCTTTGGAAAGCAGGCGGAATTCCTTGCTGCGGTCATAGAGATCATAGAAAGGATTTTCAAACCCTTTCCAGAGCGTATCGACAAAAGCGAGCTGGACGTTTTCTTTTCGGGTAGTATCGATCACTTTCTGCAGGTAGGTGAGGTAGTGTTCTGGCAGGGGGAGGAAATCTTCCATCGGGATGGCGGCGTAATCGGCATCAGTGATGATTGTGGTGAGTGGGGCGTGCCCTTGCGGATTTTCTGGATATTCCGGCGGGGTATTGCTGACCGGGTTGCTCATCAGCTTGTCGAGGTTCTTCCAATCCTGATTGTTGCGGATAAGCGGGAAGTAATTCCACCAATCATAATCATTCTTAAAAAGGATATCGGCGGCAGAAATGATATTGGGTGGGGCAAAGGATGCGTTGAGGAATCGGTAGATATACGGACCATCGAGCCAGTTGCTCATCGAAAGGCTGAAGGCGTCTACCAGGATCAGGTCGGGCTGCTGGCTGCGCAGAATGGAGCGGATCTCATGATAAACGATTTGAATGTTGTCACCGGGGATTCCCAGCGAATGGGAGGTGATGGGGAGAATGTCATCGATCACTTCCGGATTGAAACTGTGGTATGCATGGGATGTGCCGAGGAAAACCACATCCACCGTATTGCGGGGGAGAGCGTAAAAGTTGCGCCAACGCAGGACTTCACCCCGTGGGAGGAAGGCAATCTGCAGCAAACAGAATACCAGCAGGGTGGTCAACCAGAAAGCGAGATAGCGGAGGATGGGCGTTTTTTTCATGCTGACCTTTAGAATTGAAAATACAGGAACTGGCTGTAGGCGCTGCCGCCGTACTGCCCAAAGAGGAGGATCGCCATGATAGCGGCTATGTAAATGATCCAACGCAGCCACAATTTCTGTTGGTGGAAAATGTGCAGGAAGGAGGTATCCCGTTCGATGACTTCGATCACGAAGAAGATGATCACCAGGAAGAATGCCAACAGGCGGTCGTTGAAATCCAAACCCAAGCTGCTCATATCCCACCCGCTGAGAGTGAAGAAGTGTTTGAAAGCACCGATCCTTCCCAGGATGGTGAAGGCATCAGGGATGGAATTGGCGCGGAAGAAAATCCAGGCGATGGTTGTCAGAAAAAAGGTGATTGCAACAGCGCGCAACGGATGATTTTTCTGTGTTTTGTGCAGGTGTCTGCGCTGCAGTTCTACGGCCTGGAATATGCCGTGCAGGAATCCCCAGGCGAGAAAGGTCCAGTTTGAGCCGTGCCACAAACCGCTGATGAGAAATGTGACCAAAATATTGCGGTAGGTAAAGGCATGATCAGCCAGGTCCTGCCAGAAAGGGGAACGCGATCTGCCGTCCTTGCGCGGCTTTAACACAATCTTTTTCCGGCGGGATGCAAAGTTCAAAGGCAGGAAGAGATAATCGCGCAGCCAGGAACTGAATGAGATATGCCAACGCCGCCAGAAATCGGTGACTGATTGGGCGAAATAGGGTTGTTTGAAGTTTTCAGACAGTTGAATCCCAAGCATACCAGCCACACCGATTGCGATATCGGTGTAAGCAGAAAAATCGATGTATACCTGGAAAGTGAAAGCAAGCACACCAGCAATGAGAACGGGGGCGGAGCGTCCATCGGGCGCATTGAAAACGGCATCCGCAATGACCGCGAGGCGGTTGGCAAGGACAATCTTCTTGAGCAGTCCCCAGCCAACCCTCACGGTAGATTGGACAAATCGGTCATGATCGAATGGAGCAGGATCGAAGAGCTGTGTCATCAGGGGGGTTGCCCGTTCGATAGGTCCGGCGATCAGCTTTGGGAATAAGGATAAAAAAAGGGCAAAGCGGGGAAAACTGCGCTGTAGCGTAGCTGTCCCGCGATAAATGTCGATGAGATAGGCAAGGGCGGTAAACGTGTAGAAAGAAAGTCCCAGGGGCATTAAAAACCGAATGATGGCATCATTGTCGGATGAAAACCACGCCGACAGGATGAGGGATGAAAAATCGAGGATTTTAAAGCTTGCGAGAGGAATCAGCAGGGCAATGATCCCTGCTGTAAGCCAGCGCTTTTTTTCTGCCCTTTCAACGGCATCTGCAATGCGTAGGGAGAAGGTGTAGGCAAAGACTGTGACCAGCAGCAGGACAGCAGCGAAGCGCAGGTCAACGCTGAGATAAAATCCCCAGGAGGCGATCAGCAGTGCTACCCAGCGCGTTTTCCGCGGCAGGAGATAGTTGACGATCGTGACAAGCAACAAGAAAGGGTAAAACCAGAAGTTTGTAAAATTCATCGAATACACCCGTGAGATGAGTATAGAGCAACTATATCATGGATGCAGGGTGCTGATTTCAGTTTTCAAGCAAAAGAAAGAGATGGTTAAAAAACAACCCCCGCCTTGTGGGAGTACGGGGGTGTTTCTTTTATGTGGGACAGACCTGACAGGCGAACCAGTAATTTGGGAGGAGTTAATAAGTGGGAACCTGCGATATGGTCTGTCCCTTTGTTGACTTCAGGGTCACGCGCATCAAGGGGGGCTTTGCGATCACCTGTTATCACCTTTGGTAAGGTACGTACAGTGACGTAACCGTAAAAAACTAACTATCTTTGCTTCTATTATACCGCTGCCGCAAGTAGGCGGGTATATCAATGTCATCTGGTTTGAAACTCGGCGGCTGGTAGGTCTTGGGTGCGGCTTCTTTGTGCGCATCTGCGCGCTGCACCGGGACCATTTCTTCTGCCTTAGTCTTGGCTTCTGCCGCCGTCTGGCGGCTAAAGGCGTTTGGGGCGGTTTTGCTGCGGTTTTGCGCGGGGGCAGCGCCGCGGCCGGTGCCTTCAAAGCCGGTGGCGATCACGGTAAGGCGGATTTCTTCGCCCATGTCGGGATCGATAACAGCGCCGAAGATGATGTTGACATCGGGGTGCGCGGTTTCCTGAATGATAGCGGCTGCCTGGTTGACCTCAAACAGGGTCATATCTGGTCCGCCGGTGATGTTGAAGAGGATGCCGTGGGCACCGTCGATGGTGATGTCGAGCAACTGGCTGGAGACGGCCTGTTCGGCCGCAATGCGGGCGCGATCTTCGCCGGAGGCGTGACCGACTGCCATGAGTGCGGCGCCGCCCTCTGACATGATCGAGCGCACGTCGGCAAAGTCAAGGTTGATCAAGCCGGGTTTGGTGATCAACTCTGAGATGCCCTGGATACCCTGGCGCAGCACATCATCAGCGATGGAGAAGGCTTCCTGCAAACTGGCGCGTTTGTCAACAATTTGCAGCAGCCGGTCATTGGGGATGACGATGAGGGTATCGGCGCTTTCTCGCAGGTTTTTGATGCCTGTCTCGGCCGATTGAGCGCGCTTGACGCCTTCAAAGGTGAAGGGACGGGTGACCACACCAATGGTCAACGCGCCTTCTTCTTTGGCAATTTCAGCGATAATAGGAGCGCCGCCGGTTCCGGTTCCTCCGCCAAGTCCAGCGGTTACAAAGACCATATCGCTGCCCTTGAGTACCTGGCGTAGTTCTTCGCGGTTTTCCTCTGCGGCTTTGTGCCCCATTTCGGGGTTACCGCCTGCACCCAGCCCACGGGTGGATTTATCGCCGATGCGAACACGGGTTTGCGCTTTTGAATCCATCAATGCCTGTGCATCAGTGTTGACTGCAATGAATTCAACGCCTTGCAAACCTTCTTCGATCATGCGGTTGACGGCGTTACAACCGCCGCCGCCCACTCCAACTACTTTGATTCTGGCAAATGCCTCTGCCTGACCTTGATTGAATGTATATTCCATTTTTTTATTAACTCCTCAAAAACTTAATCCTAAGTATACTGATTTCTTAAGACAATGCAAAACGATTCAGGGCAACAATTGTTTTAGAATCTCCTTGATGGTTTCAAGCAAGTTGCGTTGTGGTTCGTTCAGTGCGGGATGACGGCCGCGGCCCTCGGTTGGAGGTATCGGGACGGCGGTTGAATTCCGCTTCGAGATACAGCATCGCCCAATGCAGCAAACCGATGGAGGAGGCGTAGGCAGGCGAGTAGAGCTGGTCAGCCAACCCATAGATATTTTCCGCCTGTGCAATACGTACCGGCACTTCCATAATGCGTGATGCCAGTTCTTGTATGCCGGGCAGCAGACTGGTTCCGCCGGTGAGGATCATACCGGCTGGCAGCAGGCCGTCATAGCCGGAGCGTTTGATCTCCTGCATCACCAGGAAGAAGATCTCTTCCACGCGCGCCTCGATGATATGCGCCAGGGTCTTGCGGCTGACCTGTTCGGGGTCCTCCTTGCCGAACGCCCGCACCAGCACCGCCTCGTTGGGGGCTATCCCATCCTGGGTGGCATAACCGCTGGTCTTTTTCAGGTCTTCCGCATCTTCGATTGCCAGGCGCAAGCCGGCAGCGATGTCACTGGTAATCAGGTCGCCGCCGATCGGCAGCACCTTCCTATACCAGACATCACCATCAATGTAGATGGCAATATCGGTTGTGCCAGCCCCAATGTCACAAACGATGCAGCCCATCTGTTTTTCGGTATCGGTTAGCACAGCCTCACCGGCCGCCAATGGATTGAGTACATAATTGAGCACCTGCACACCATTGTTGGCGATGGCCTGGTTGAGGTTTTCAACCGCAGAGGCTTCGGCACTGATGATGTGTGCTTCCACTTCCAGACGGTAGCCATACAGGCCGATGGGGTCACGAATGCCCTCGGTGCCGTCCACGGTGAATCCGCGCCGGATGACATGGATCACCTCGGCATTGTGCTCCAATTGCACCGCACGCGCAGATTCCAGTGCGCGGTCGATATCTGACTGCCCGATCATTTTTCCCGCCACGCCCACAACGCCGCGGTTATTGGTTGATTTGGCATAGATATCCGCCAGGTTCACGAAAGCAGCTGTGATCTCCATGCCCGAAGTGCGCTGGGCTTTCTCGATCGAACGGCGGATGGAGCGTGTTGCCATCGCCAGGTCTACCACAGCCCCTTTGCGCAGCCCCTTGGTTGGTTCAATACCGACGCCCAAAATGTGAAACCGATGGCGCCCTTCGGCTCTGGCGACGATGGAACATACCTTGGATGTGCCGATATCAATTCCTACAATGATTGTTTCTTCCATACTCAATCCTCCCGAAAATAAGGTGCATGAAGGTATTCGACACTGACCAGTGACGGCCGCCGACCTTCAAACTCTAGCTTGCTAATTATGGTACTATAAACGGCCATTTTCATGGTGATTTGTTCCGTATCAAC
>DSBE01000385.1 GCA_011053085.1 Chloroflexota bacterium | reverse complement strand
GTACAGAACTTGCATTAATTCTTCTGAAAGTAGTGTAATTTCAGGAGAGAGAAAATGATTCCATTTGAGTCTGAGCAATTGCTTGTCCTGTTTGTCATCGGCTTGATCGGGCTGGGGGTGATATCAATTCTTGGCGGAATTTTTGTACTGGTAAGAAAGTCATTCAGCAAAGAGGTTCATGTTATTGCCGATCAGGTCACCAAGTTGGCAAAGGCAGGCGTAAATAATGAAATGTCAGGATTGGTGGGAAATGCCTCATCCTTGATTGACTCGCTTAATCAATTAACCAAGACCGCTACGGGTATTGGCATCTTTTTGGTTCTGGTCGGCTGCCTGTTATTTGTCGGGGCAGGTTATTTGATCTTTCAATTTTGATGCATCATGCTAACTGAGTTGCCTGGAAAAACACCAGCGGACGTAATATCCAATGATTACATGCGCAACCAATCGTTTCGCGATGACATTGTGACGTTGGGTGGTGCGGTGGAGGTTAAGGCAACCGATGTCCAATTATGGATTGATCTGACGGATTGTTACCAGAATATTCAGCGGTGGGATCTTGCTCAGCACACACTGGAAAAGGGATTAAGGCACAATCCGGCGAGTAAGGAGTTGTCTTTTGCTCTTATTCGATTGTTGATAAAGCAGGAAAACTGGGGTGAAGCGTTGGTGATGTTGAGGTCTTGCGAGAGAGATCTAATCACTGATATGCCTCTTTTTGCCGAATATTGTGGTTTGCTCTGGGATTATGATCAGATTGCCGATTTGGAGAAGGTCCTCTCTCGCTGGTCAGAAGAGATCAACGAAGAGCCTTTTTTTGTTTATTACCAAATAAAAATTCTCTTGCTGCAACAAAGATCGCAAGAAGCAGCCACTATACTGGTAGATTTCTTTGAGAACAAGCCAACAACAAAAAAATTTACAGACTTAATCGAAGAAGTTTGTCAGGCACTTTTTCCTTACAAATTCCCCCTCACAAATAAAATTGGGCCAGCGCTACTCTACCGTCTTATTGCGATTCTTGAAGCTATGATACAAATAGAAGAAGTAAATCCTGGCTTTGTATTGTTTTTGATCAAACTTGCACTGGTGGAAAAGCAGTACGAAAAAGCCATGCAAACGATCGATTATGCACGGCAACTTGGTGTGTATTGTGAGTTGGAGGCATTCCAGTCATCAGTTGATTACTACACTGATATCTGTACGATAATGACTTCCGAGAATGGTGTCAAGAAAGATAAGCTCATCTCGCTGCGTGAAAACCACGCCAGCGATGTTGATTATGAGATAGCAAGGTTTCTTAATTATTGGAAAATGGGGATAGAAGAGAAATGGCTGCCGACTGTTGAGGCCTTGGTATCAATTTCGGCGCAAGACGATTCTCCAATTCTTTGGTGTTTGCAATTTTTCCGCGACCATGGCCAACTTGAACAGGCGTTGATGGTGGCTGAACTGTGGAAAAAGATGTGTCCTCATGCGACCCAGGCGGCCATACGGGTTGCTGAACTCTTAGCTGACTTAGGGCGCATCGATGACTCGGTGGAAGGAATTCGGGAAATCTTGCGACAAGAGGAATACATCTCGGGCGATAAGCGCAATTCGTTGATGAGAATTGCCCTAAAAACCGGAGATTTTACCCTGTTAGAACAGATCGCAATTTCTGGAGATGAAATAGGCAACCTATCACTCACAGAATGTGTGAATTATTACCGGATGTTGATGGATCATGGTAAATACGGTGAATGTATAGAATTGATGGGGACTCGCCAGGCAAGGAATGAGGCAGAAGAAATTCTGTTGGGAAACTTGTTGTGTGACGCCTATCATTATGCCAACGAAAATGATGCGGCCTTTAGGGTGCTGAATAAGGCAGAGGCATTTCTCGGGATATATGCTGAACAGTCAACAACAGTTGAAAATAGTCCAGAGATAAAAGAGGCACTGTCACAAGAATTGCTTTTTCATACAACACCAGCCTCTGTCTATTTACGTTTGGCTGTACTACATCGTGATATTGGTGATTATCAAAATCACGCAGCCTGCATTGAGAAAGCCTATAACCTTGCTTACGATCATCCGATTTGCCAGTACGCATGGTTGGTAATAAACCACAAAAGTTCACAAAATGAATTACCGATAGAGGAAAGGTATTCTCAAATTGGCTCGATCGAGAATTCGACAGGACAATATGGAAATGCGTGCGACTTTTTTGGAGAACTGCTAACAGCGGAACGAATCCACGACAAAGTGCTTGAGGGCGGTTTGGCGTCAACAGCCTGTACCGATCTAAAGTCGGCCAAATTAACCTATGGATTGCTCTCGCCTTCTGACAAGTTCCTCACCCTTTGCCCACCCAAAGTGGGAGAATTTTCGGCCCGAATTATGCAAGAGATTGATTTGGGTGATATATGGCGGGCTGAGTATGGAGAAAATTCAATCTTCTTTTCGTTGTTAAAAGATGATCGATGGTTTCACAGAGAAAAGGAATTATCGCACTTTTTACCATATCGGCTAAGATTGGCCGAACAGTATCTGGAGCACCATCCGGCGTCCGGCGATGCAGAAGCAGCCTATCGCGATGCTGTGATTCGAGCCTATTTCTGGCAAACTTTTCTTGGTGAACTGGGTATTCAAGCAGACCAATCGACACGGATTGATGAAGGCCTTGTTAGGGCTTCTTTTGATCAAGAAGAACCAGATTCGCTAGACCCCCAAATTCAATTGTTGTGGGCGTGGTTTAAAGCCATTCAATCGAATCAAGTAATTTTGGTAGACAAAACCGTACTTGATGGGTTTACTGATGAATTATTAGCCTATTATCTTGTTGCGATTAGAAAAACAAATACAAAGATTCATGTACGGCAATTGACCGCGAGAGCTGATTCCAATAATTTCTTTCTGCTGCTTCAACTGGCCTTTTCAATGCTTGAATTTGGCGAAAAAGAAAAAGCGTTGGAGGTTCTCAATACTTTTCCATTGGAGATGGCAGAAGATCCCATCCTGCACTGTGTAATTGCCAGGGCCTATGCGGTAAATCATACGCTCGGGAAAGCTATCCGCCATTTGGATGTAGCCTTAGCACAGTACTGGCATGTGATGGAATGGCACGAGTGGATGGCAGGGTGGGCCTATGATTATGAAGACAATGGCAAAGCAGCGCTTCATCTTGAGATATTGCACAACCAAAGTCAAGGCAACACCAGCATTGCCATCCTGTTGACACATAGCTACTTGAGGGACAAACGGCTTAATAAAGCGAAAAAGCTGCTGGATCAGTTAATTAAGCGGGATAGCGGTGATGACGATGGGGACAAAGGAGATGTTGAGGCTCTGAAAGTTCTCTATTTCGCTTCTAAACAAGAACTCGATTTGTGCATTCGCTATCTGACAGGCAACCCATGTAACTCGCCGTTATTGCGGGATGCGTATCTTGCTGCAGCCAATCTGGCGGTGGATCAAGAAAAAAGCGACCTTGCCATGTGCTTTGTGCGGATTGCTTATGGGTATCAGCCATCTCATCACGCGACATTGATCACACTGGCAAAGGTACTGATTTCTTCACATCATTTTAATGATGCGAGAAAAATTCTTGACCAGGTGAATATGTCAATCAATCCATCGGTGTGTTTTGAAAAATTAAAGTTGCTGGAAACCATTCATGATGAAAACCATTATTCCGAACAACTATTATTGGCTTATGAACTCTTTCCTCAGCATCCTGGAATAATGTATCGATTGGCGCAATATCTGGCAAAAACCGAAAGAGGGCAGAAAGCGTCAGAATTGCTTGGCACGTTGTTTGCACACAGTAAACCTACTGTTGAACAACTGGTGTTCGCTGGAGAACTGCACCTGAAACGGGGAAATCTTGATAAAGCGATATCTTACATGAGCGATGTGATCCAAATAGATTCTGATAATACCAAAGCATACTTAACCCTGGCGTCTGCCTATGTTCACCAACGGCAGTACAGTGCTGCCATGGAAGTTTACGAACGTGCTATCACACAGAAGCCTGCTGACCACCAGGCTTATTATCAAGCAGGTATCCTAATGCGTGATTTGAAACGTTTTCAAGAAGCAGAGTCATTCTTGCAAAAAGCTGTCAAACTCGCACCAAACAATTGGGAAATTCGCAATCAGTTAGGGGCTGTGATGGCCTTGAATTTTATTGATCATCACCATTAACCCGAAAGAGGAGACGATTCGATGCGCTACATGGAAATCCAACGGGAGAAATTCCTGACACTCATGGCTATTGCTTTTGAGATGCGGGAATATCGCTTTGCCTCAGAGGCTTTGGACATCTGGCTTGAAAAATACCCGGGCGACCTGCAGGCGAATATGATGAAAGCGGTGAATTTGCACACAATCGGAGAATTTCAGGAAGCCAAAGAGAAACTGCGGTCTCTGATTTCGGTCGATCCTGCTTTCTTTGAAGCCTATCTGGCAATCGCAGACATTTATGCTGAAGATGACAATATCTGGGCATATCTTTTTGCGAACAGTGGCCTGCAATATGCAAACCACAAAATCTTGACATGGGGTAAGGCCGTACACTCCTTTCTATCCAAAGTGAGGAATGAACAGTGGAAGGCGTGTGAAGAAAACCTGCATCGCTTGTTGAAGCACTCAGGGCGCAACGCACTGGTTGATCTTGTTCACTTGTTGTATGTTTACAAAACACAGGATCCTGAAACCACCCTCACGCTGGCATCCATTTATCTGAAACGCTGGCCGCAATGCAACCAAATCCAATTAATGCAAAGTGATTGCAAAATGCGAACCGGAGAACTTGTGGAAGCTTTTGAGGGGCTGTCGCACTGTGCTCAGGTTGACATGGCTGGACAGACAGCCATGTGGGTATGGGGTGATGGAAATCCTTACCAATCGATGTGGCCAACTATTTCAACGATAAACCTGACAGTTCAAATGCCTGCTGCCATATCTGAACGATTTGGCTGGAATCTGTTAAGCGAGGGGGATGAACCCACGTCGGTAGGTAGAAAGCAGGCAGTACAGAAAAAGGTAGACCTGGAACCGGATGATGAACAAAAGCAGGAAATAGAAGAAGTTAGATCTGTTTTTGAGAAATTAGCCAAGGTTTTAAATGCAAAATCTAATCGGCAGGTCGACGAGCGTTTTCCTTACTATGTAGTGATAAGTTCATTCAGTAGATTGTCGAAAAAATACGGCAGCAACAGTGCGAAAGTTTTGGCGGCGCAAATGCAACGGATATGTGATACCGTTGCCCTGCAACACAACGTTGGTGCTCTGCTTTTTATGCCGGATGATGTCAACAGTATGGATGACCTTGGGATGGACACCCTCAAACGCCTTGATCCGTGGTCATTAAAACTGGCTTTGCACGATTTGGATGAGAAATTGGCACAGAAAGGCGGCATGATTGGCTGGTTGTTGATCGTGGGGGGGGATGACATCATACCTTTTCATGTGTTGCCGAACCCAACCGATGATGTGGATGAAAACATCCTTTCAGACAATCCATATGGTTGCAGCAATGCTAATTACTTTGTGCCTGAATGGCCGGTTGGCAGATTGCCGGATGAAAAAGGCAATGATTGCGGCTTGTTGCTGGCCCAGTTACGCCGCATAATCAAAGACCATCAAGAGTCACAAAAAAAGGAGAAGTTGGCTTCAAATGCATTCACCGCTCCTTTCACTATGTTGATGGATTTTTTCCGCTTAATTTTCAGGACTGACCGTTATCAGACCAAAGAGGTTAGTGTCGGCTATACTGCAGCAATTTGGAGACGCGCCTCAATGGCGGCTTATCGTCCTATTGGTGCTGCAAATATGATGGCGGTATCTCCTCCGCTGTCAGTGTCAAGCATTGACATGACCGCGTTAATGGGAGCGAAACTTGCCTATTATAATTTGCACGGTTTGGTCGACAGTGGTGAATGGTTTGGGCAGAAAGACTACATCACATCCGATAATGGCAGCGACTTTCCCATCGCACTGACCCCCTCTGCATTTTCGATGGCTCCTCAGTATCAGCAATTCATCTTCTCAGAGGCGTGTTATGGGGCATATGCGATAGACAAAACGAGCGAGGATGCTCTCTGTCTGAAATTTATGTCATTTGATGCAAAAGCGTTCGTTGGTTCGACAGGGATCGCGTACGGCTCCATTCAACCACCTTTGATTGGAGCAGATTTATTGGCAAAGAATTTCTGGGACAATTTGGTGGCTGGAATGACGGCAGGTGAATGTCTGCTGATGGCGAAAAAACAACTGGCCGTTGAGACGCAAAATCGTCAGAATTATTTGGATGGAGAGGACCAAAAAACACTGTTAACTTTCGTTTTATTCGGGGATCCGCTGGCGAGGTATGATGGCAGCCTGAGCGCTGATGGTAAGCCATTTTTGGGCCGGTCAAAGGAAACCTTCGACACGATGGTGTTAACCGAGGTTGAAGCGAAATCCGGTGGTTATGAAGCCCAAATTGATGAAAGTTCTCTGCAAGAGATCAGAGATGCGCTCGCTGCTTATTTACCGGGTTTGAAGGAAGCCAGTTGTTCAATTCGGGAGCAATATGTTCTTGGTGAAGAGAGTCTGGCTGCGAAGCTCAGTTTCAACCCACCTGAGCGGTTATCGCGCTCTACGAATGGCAATGTTGTTCTGAGTTTCGAACAAAAATATCCTGCTTATAAAGAGAACCACAAAATTTTCACGAAAGTGACTGTTGATGATCTGGGGAAAATGTTAAAAATTTCTGTATCCAGATAAATTAAGGTTTCTGGGTTCCTTCGCTGGCGCTACCGGTTGCGCTGCTGGGTGCAATCTTTTATAATGTTTGTCTGAATCAGAACCAACAGGAGAAGTTTGCATGAACGAGCACATGACAGGCGCAGAGATACGCGAGAGTTTTATCCAATTTTTTAAGGAAAAAAAGGGGCATACCTTTGTGCCATCATCCTCTCTGGTGCCGGGCGGTGATCAGACTTTGTTATTTACCAATGCTGGTATGGTGCAGTTTAAAGGTATTTTTTTGGGAGAAGAGACACCGGTATACACGCGCGCTGTTAATTCACAAAAATGCTTGCGCGTAGCTGGCAAACACAATGATCTTGATGATGTAGGGCGTGATAACACACATCATACATTTTTTGAAATGCTGGGCAACTGGTCGTTCGGAGATTATTACAAACCTGAAGCAATTGCCTGGGCATGGGAACTCTTGACTGAAGTGTGGGGGTTAGATAAAGCACGATTGTGGACAACGACATTTGTGGACGAACTGGGCGAAATCGCGGCAGATGAAGAGGCTGATCGAGAATGGCGCAAACAACCGGGCATCAATCCTGCTCACATCCTGCCATTTGGCCGCAAAGATAATTTTTGGGCCATGGCGGATACGGGCCCTTGTGGACCTGATAGTGAGATTCATTATGATCTTGGCGCAGAGTTTTGCGATAAACAAAATGACCCAAATCACACCTGCCAGGTGAATGGAGATTGTCCGCGATTTGTAGAAATTTGGAACCTGGTTTTTATTCAATACAATCGTACAGCCGCAGACACCCTTTTACCTTTACCCAAAAAGCATGTAGACACTGGTATGGGGTTTGAGCGTATTGTCAGCATACTACAGGGAGTCTACTCGAACTATAAAACTGATCTGTTTGCGGGAATATTTGCTACTATCAGGGATCTTGCCAAGCATACTGACAGAGACATGCAGCAATTCCTAACTCCTTATCGTGTCATTGCGGATCATGCACGGGCTGCAGCGTTCTTAATCGCAGACGGTGTTGTCCCCGGTAATACCGGCAGGAATTATATCTGCCGCATGATTATTAGGCGTGCCTATCGATTCGGTGCGCAGATTGGCCTTACACAGCCTTTCCTCGCAAAAGTAGCGGCGACAGTCATCAACGAATATGGTGATTTTTACAAAGAATTGTCGGCCAATCAAACCGCGATTCTCGACACAATTACACGAGAAGAAGAGCGTTTTCAAAAAACGCTGGATGCAGGATTGGATCAATTGGATGACCTGATTAACCAGTTATTCAAACAACAGAAGACAACAGTGTCAGGCGAACAGGCATTTGATTTGTATGCTACGCATGGTATTCCTTTTGAAATAACGAGAGATATTTTACGCGAAAGGGGACTCGATGTGTCTGAAGAAGGTTTCCACGCGGCTATGGAAACTCACCGGCTGGCATCTGGTGGCGGCAAAGCTATGGGAGTTGTGGGTGGAAATGAAGCTGAGTTGTTCGGCTCGTTGTTTAGTTCATTGGTGGTAAACGGAAACCTTGGCGAGAGTGGCGTGGCTTATGATCCCTATCTTGCGAAGCCACAATCAGGTGAAATTCTGGCGATTGTGAGCGATGGTCAATCCGTCGATGTCGCGTATTCGGGCGACGAGGTTGATGTGGTTCTACCGACGACCAATTTCTATTTGGAAAGTGGCGGGCAGGTCAGTGATACCGGTAGAATTGTGGACAAGGATGGCCGGTGGGAAATCGATATTGTGGAAGCCAGAAAACCCGCTGCCGGAATCATCACGCACCATGGGGTAGTCAAAACCGGGAAAGTAGCGATCGGCGATCAATACGTTCTGTTGGTTGATGAAAGTCGACGGCTTGATATCATGCGAAACCACACTGCCACCCATCTGCTGCATGCCGTTCTTCGCAAGGTGTTGGGTGATCATGCCCGCCAGGCGGGTTCGTTGGTTTCACCAGATCGTTTGCGGTTTGACTTCACCCATCCTGAAGCACTGACGCCGCAACAAATGCAGGCGATTGAGGCACGCGTGAATGAAATTATCCTTGGCAATTTGCCACTGTCTATTCAAGAGAAAGACCGTGAAACTGCATTCGCAGAGGGTGTTACGGCCTTGTTTGGTGAAAAATATGGCCAGACTGTCCGTACAGTGCGCATAGAAGGCGGCGATACAATCTCGTATGAATTATGTGGCGGCACCCATGTTGAAGAAACAGGATTGATTGGCAATTTCATTCTACTCAATGAATCCAGTGTTGCGGCGGGTATTCGCCGCATTGAAGCAGTCACCGGCAGACACTCGTATGAACTGTCCAGAAAGCGATTCTCTTTGCTAAAAGACACCGCCAGGATGCTGGATTGTGTTCCCAACGAAGTACCTGCCAGGGTGGAGGGTGTTATCAATGACTTGCGCCGGACTGAAAAAGAATTAACTCAACTAAGGCAGCAGGTTGCTATGCAAGCTTTTGAATCATCATTGTTGAACATCCAAACGGTCGACGGAATACAATATCTGGCAACTGAAATTGCCAATGTATCAGTGGATGATCTGAGGATTTTGGCAGATCGTTTCAGAGATAAAGTGGTTTCCGGGATTGCGGCACTGGCGACAATAATCGATGATAAACCTCTTTTCATCGTGGTTGTCACGGACAATCTTGTTAAACAAGGCTATCATGCGGGAAACCTGGTCAAAGAAATGGCAAATGTGGTCGGTGGCGGCGGAGGCGGGCGGCCCAACCTGGCGCAGGCTGGCGGACGAGATACTTCCAAACTACAAGATGCACTTGCTGCACTACCTGTCTTGATCGGCCAGCAAGGGAAATGAAATAAAAATGCCGCCCAACCGGGCGGCATCATCCTGTAGTTTTTCCATTATTGGTTGTACTGGGGCAAGCAGCACACATTAAGCATTTTGGCTGCTTTGACTTCATCCAGCCGACCAATGGCAGTGGATTGCGGGGCAGCATGAAGCAACGCAGGGTCTTCTCGTGCTTCCTTGGCGATCGATTTCATAGCGGCAATGAACGCATCCAGGGTGTCTTTGGATTCAGTTTCAGTGGGCTCGATCATCAAGGCTTCATGCACGATAAGCGGGAAGTAATTGGTAGGTGGGTGGAAACCGTAATCGATCAAACGTTTGGCGATATCCAGAGCATGTATGTCGGGTATATCTTTCCAGACACCTTCCAGTACGAATTCATGCTTGCATAGTCCATCGTAGGGTACCACATAGGTGTCACGCAGGTTGGCCAACAGATAATTGGCATTCAGCACCGCGTATTCGCTGACTCTGCGCAATCCTGCGGCACCCAGCATGGAGATATAGGTGAAGGCTTTAACAAGTACACCAAATTGGCCCTGAAATGCTTTGACCTGTCCGATGGTTTTTTCTGGGGTGAGATAACCATATAAAGGGGCGGTGTCCTCACTTTCCTCTTCCAAAACGGTCACAATTGGTCCAGGCAAATAGGGTGCTAATCGGTCGGTAGTAACGACAGGGCCGGCGCCAGGTCCACCACCGCCATGCGGGGTTGAGAAAGTTTTGTGCAGGTTGAGATGCATTACATCAATTCCGAAGTCTGCGGGTTTGGCAACACCAAGCAAAGCATTCATGTTGGCACCATCTCCATACACCAGACCGCCTGCTTCATGAACCAATCTGGTTACTTCCACGATGTCCTTCTCAAAAAGACCTAAAGTGTTCGGGTTGGTGATCATGATACCTGCGATGTCATCACGCTGGCATAACTCTGCTAACACATCCATGTCGATGGTGCCATTGCTGTTGCTTGGCACGGGCAGGGTGTCGAAGCCGTTCATGGTTGCCGAAGCAGGATTGGTGCCATGGGCAGAATCGGGAATCAGCAATTTGTTGCGGTGTGACTGTCCATGTTCCTCAAGATAGCGTTTTATCATTTTTACGCCGACGAATTCACCCTGGGCGCCTGCTGCCGGGGTCAACGAAACACCTGAAAACCCGGTAATTTCCTTCAAGTATTCTTGCAGGTGGTACATCAGGTAGAGATTGCCCTGCACGGTGGTGATAGGCTGTAAAGGGTGGGTGTGTAGAAAACCTGGAAATCGCGCCACCTGCTCATTGATCTTGGGGTTGTATTTCATCGTACAGGAACCCAAGGGGTAGAAGCCGGCATCGACAGAATAATTCTTTTGGGCCAAACCACTGAAATGGCGTACGGCATCAATTTCTGATAGCTCTGGCAGTGGGAGTTCTTGACGCAAAAAATTCTCAGGGAATTGTGTTTCCGGTACATCTGGTTGTGGAAAACGAACACCCTGGCGGCCTTCTACGGAAATTTCATAAATAGTAGGTTCATGCATGGCTGAACTCCCTTAACACTTCAACGAGGGTATCGATTTGTTCGCGGTCATTGAGTTCCGTCACAGCAAACAGAACAGGATTCTCGTACTCTGGATACATTTCGCTGAGATCCAATCCTCCCAGTATTCCGTGATCCAGTAGGTGATTGTTAATCTCATTGACCGGCACCGGGCAGGAAATGACGAATTCGTGATAGTAGGCTTCGGTATTAATGAGCGTGTAGCCATCAATTGCCTGAATTTCTTTGGCGGCATAGTGAGAATTCTGGTAGCAAGTGTTTGCCACCTGCTGCAATCCATGTTTGCCCAAAGCGCTGAGGTAAACGGTGGCTGCCAAAGCCAGCAAAGCCTGGTTGGTGCATATGTTTGAGGTGGCTTTCTCACGGCGGATATGCTGTTCTCTGGCGGTGAGTGTGAGCACATAGCCTCTGTTGCCATTGGCATCGGTGGTTTCACCGCTGATTCTGCCGGCAATTTTTCGGATCATTTTCTTGCTGGTGGCAAAAAAGCCCAAGCCCGGTCCGCCAAACCACAGCGGAATTCCCAGCGGCTGGCCTTCGCCCACCACGATGTCGGCACCCCATTCACCGGGAGGGATTAGCAAACCAAGCGCGATTGGATTGACAATCACGCATATTAATGCTCCATGTTCGTGGGCAGTATTTACAATGGCTGAATAATCTTTGATATTTCCTAAGAAGTCAGGATATTGCAGAACAATCAAAGCGGTGTCTTTATCAATCAACGAGGGGATGTCGGCATCCTCAGCGGTATGATGAATGATGTTCACCTGCGGAAGATCTGAAGCATAGGTATCGATCACTTCAGCATATTGAGGGTTGATGAAATGCGACAGGATTACATTTGAACGTTTCTTGTTGAACTGATAAAAGGCGGTCAGAACCGCTTCTGCGGCGGCGGTAGCGCCATCGTAATGTGAGGCGTTGCTGGCTTCCATACCTGTCAAGGCACAGATCAAGGATTGGTATTCATAGATAACTTGTAATGTTCCCTGCGAAATTTCCGGTTGGTAGGGCGTATAGGCGGAATAAAACGAACCGATCCGTAGCATGCTGTCAACGATGGCAGGTGAGTAGTGATTGTAGTAACCAGCACCCAAAAAACACATCAGTTCCTGTGTTGTTTCGTTGGCTTGACTGATCTCCTCCAGGTATTTGGATACTTCCATCTCTGTCATTGCTTCGGGCAAATCGAGATTGGCATTTCTCAATGGTGCTGGAATATCGGAGAACAATTCATCAATATGCTCAAAACCTATCGTTTTGAGCATGGATATAGTTTCTTCGTAAGTGTGGGGAATAAACATGCGGTATTATTTATCCTTCGGACTGATCCTGGTATTCTTCGGCGGTTAAGAGTCCTTCTACCTCGGTTGGATCGGACATTTCGATTTTGAACATCCAACCATTGCCATAGGGGTCAGTATTGATAATTTCAGGCTCATCTTCCAGGTCGCCATTGATTTCGATAATCTCGCCGGAAACGGGACTCAATACATCGCCTGCAGATTTCACCGACTCAACCGTGGCAAGATTGCCTTCTGCTTCAACGGTATCGCCAATTTCGACCAGGGATTCAAAATACACCAGATCAGACAGCTGATCCTGGGCAAAGTCAGAGAGTCCTACGGTGGCAATGTTGCCTTTTACGCGAACCCACTCATCAGTTTCGGTATATCGCAGTTCTTTTGGGAATTCCATGGTTAATTTCTCCTTTATTTAATCAGGCAATGTAAGGTTTGGTAAATATTCGTCACCCTGATTCGGTTCACTCTTCAGTATCAGGTGTACTCAATGGTGTTGGGTCCAACTCTTTTCTTCAGTTATCATGATTGTACTAAGCACCTCGGATATTTACAAGCCAAAACGAATTGATAGAAATATACAATGGTTATCATGCCAGAAGACTATATAATTTATATATGCAAACCATTATTCATATCGACCTTGATG
>DSBE01000092.1 GCA_011053085.1 Chloroflexota bacterium | reverse complement strand
TTAGTAGAGGGAGCAGGAATCTGCTGCCAAGGAAAGCTCCTCCAGCAATCGCTACCAGTAAAAACAAACCGATGATGGGTATCCAAACAGGGAATTTCTTCTTCGTGGAGACCGGTGCATCAAACGCTGAGGAGGCAGGTTGTCTTTGACTGTCAGTCAGTAAACTTTGAGAATCTGGGCTCAACACGGTGGCATCTCTGCTTACATTACTGATTGAGGAGAGTGCTTGTAGAAATTCTTCAGCGCTCTGAAATCGTTCAGCCACCTTAATTGCCATGGCTTTGTTAATGGCTTCATTGAATCGGGGAGATATCTTTGGGTTCTTTTCTTGAATATTGATCCAGGTGTCGTTACCTGCAGCACGGCTCAATCCATCGATAGGAGCTTCCATGGTTACCGCCGCGTAGAGGGTAGCGCCAAGGGAATAAATGTCTGTGCGGTAATCGGTTCCCTGACCATACTGTTCTGGCGGAGCGAAGCCGGGTGTCAGCGCTTGCGCACCGGTTAGGGTTTGTTCTCCGACAATCGCCTGTTTAGCCAGGCCAAAGTCTACCAGATGCACTTCGCCTGTGTCAGAAATTTTGATATTTCCGGGTTTAATATCGCGATGTATAACAGGAGGTTTACGTTTGTGCAAATAATCAAGCGCCTTGCTAACTTCAATGCCTATCCTGATGGCTTCTTCTTCGGAGAAAGCCCCGTTATCGTTGAGCAGGTCCTTCAGGTCAGCACCATAGACAAAATCCATGATCAGGTACTGCCCCTGGCCAGGAATCTCAAAGTGGTCAGTAACGCGAGGCAGGTTGGGATGGCGGAGACTTGCCAAAATTTGAGCTTCCGCTTTAAATTGGCGAATGGCTACTTCTTGCGAGAACAGGTTTTCTTTAACAGCTACCTTGATGCCCAACACCTCATCAGTGGCCTCATAGATAGCACCCATGCCTCCCTGTGCAATGACAGACAATATTTTGTAACGATCTCTTAATTGTTGTCCGACTTCCAACGCCATCGCTGCTCCTCCTGAACCACCTTGTTTGCTTATTGATGAATAATCGCGATTTTTCCCAACAAATTACACCTATTATACAACAGCCTGTTTGTGGTAATGACCATATTTATTTATTCAACACAACATACCAAAATTTCTCACATCTATTTCGCTAACTCTACTATAATGACATTGATCTTACTAAGAATTTTGGGAATTATTCATGAAATGGTTTGAGTTTCGTTCATTCTTCATTGGTCTTGTTGTCGGGCTGATTGCAGTCGCTCAATGGTTCAAATACCGCGATAAATTAAAACAGGTAAAAAAAGCGGTATTTGAAAAATCAACGGTGGCTGCAAAAAAAGATATCACCGGTGTTGATCAATTACTCCGTACGGAAATTTTTTACCAAACACAACGGCATCATCTGGCGCACACACTATTTCCGCTCAATGACATTTATGTTTCCCAAGAATTACTGGCTTACCCTTTCAGTGATGCGGATGACATCGGTGATCCCCCCATCATCGACCAGATGATTCCCTACCTGACCGATGCACCTGTCCTCAGCGGTGCTTTTGACTTAAGCGGAGTAAATCCGCTTTGTCTCTTGCAGACCGCCAACAATATGGTTGTTATTGGTGATCTCGGCATCGGAAAAACCACTCTATTCTCCCACTTGGCCCAGCGCATCATCCAAAATAAAACCGGGATACCCAAACTCAATGGCTATCTGCCCTGTCTTGTCCATGTATCAGATCTGACGCTGGACAAAGTGCCTCCGAAACAAATTGAACAGGCATTTTTCCGTCACCTGACACTCTCTTTCCCTAAGCTAATTCGCAATAAGATATTCAAAGTTCTCACCAATTACTTACGCAATAACCAGTTAGTTTTAATGATTGATGGATTGGACGAGGTACCGCCAGATATCTTTGATCAAATCGTAGAATATCTGCGACTCTTTTCGAAAAATTTTCCTAGAATCAAAATCCTGGGTAATGCCAGTCCCCATTACCTTGGCAGGTTGCCAGCGTACGGCTTTCTGCCGATGGTGATGAAGGGATGGGACCAACGAAAAAAGCAGGTATTGGTTCAAAAATGGTCAGCAGTCTGGCAGAAATCAATACGTGAAGAAAATGAATTTGACCAAAAGAATCTAGCCACTCTACTCGCCATATGGACAGAGAAAGATCATCGTACCCTTACACCATTTGAGTGGACTTTGCGTGTTTGGTCGCTATTCTCAGGCGATAGCCTCGGGACATCGCCCATCAGTGACATCGAGGCGTACTTCAGACGAATTACTGATGATCGCATTTCACACAAGGCTGTTGAAGCTATTGCCAATACGTTCATTCGTCAACAAAAAATTGCATTGCCGCAATCAGCCCTTGAGATGGAGTTATTAAAGAATCAATTCCGCCTGTCTTCATCAACTTCGCCATCTCAGGTACTCGAAAAAATGGACGAAGGCGCTGCTCACCGCCGCAAAGGCTCAGGAGGCACCTCCATACTTTCAGACCTGTATGAAATTGGTCTGCTCGAATTGAACAATGATGGATTGTATCGATTCATCCATCCAAATTTTCTGGCTTACTTTAGCGGCTATCAACTCACCAAACAGGAGCCAGACTTGGCGTTCATTCAAAGATGGACACCTGCTGCTGTAGCATTTGGCTATTCGGCTAGCTTTCAAAATACCACTCCCTGGATTGATCAAATCATCCAAACAGATATAAAAAGCAAATCGGATTTTGCCAATTTACTGATGGCATCCGGGTGGCTAAAATTCACCCCGCGCACCCATGAATGGCGTAACAAGTTCATCAAACGGATATTGACCGAATTACAGAAAGAATCAGTGCCACTACCCTATCAATTTCGTTACCTGGCAGCCTTGATTGAGGTGGATGACCCAACCATAAACCAAATATTTACCAGGTTGCTCTCCACCAAATCTGGCCAACTCCGCCAGATAGCGGCACTCGGTTTGGGAGCTTTACGGGATTCACATGCCTCACAGGCTTTGATTGAACATTTGAACGATCCATCAGACATGGTAGCATACGCGGCCATGGTCAGCCTCAGTTATTCGCAGCAAGCGGAAACACCACAGCTGCTGTATGATTATTTGACCCAATCAGCCGATGAAGCGTTTCGCCGCACTGCCGCTGAGACCCTGGCACGTATAAAACCTACTGGTCAGGAAATTCTAAAGAACCTCGCTAGGTCCGAAGATCTCATCACCCGCAGGGCAGTTGTGTTTGGTTTGGCAGCCGTTCACGAAGGATGGAGCAAAGAACTGCTGGAGCAAATCGCCCTCAATGACAAAGAATGGATCGTGAGAACAACAGCCGAACATGTACTCGCTGTTACGGCCGATCTGGGCTTTTCGGTTCCTCGGCCTTACACGCCTTATTTGAAAACTGAATGGTTGTTGAAATACGCAGCATCACAAGGAGAAGGTTTATCACCTGATGTATACCCGGTCGAGTTGTTGCTCACAGCATTGCGAGAAGCAGACAGTGATCTCCAATGGAATGCATTGAATTATTTACGTTTTGTGCACGAGCCAGAGGTGCTGCGAGAAATTGAACGAGTTTTCTTGTCCCCACAATCAAGCATAGGTACAGTGGTAAATGCTGACTATTGTTTGTGGATCACAAATGCAATGGAACGCTGACGAAAAAACGATTACTTGATTGCGTTGTGTAAGGCGCTATTGACAGTTTGCACATTCAAATCCAATACACAAACCAATCTGTCATAATGGTTGCTGCCTTCAATGACCTCAAGCTTGTCGGAAGGCACATCGAAAAGATCAGACAAAAAACTCTGCAAAACCGCGTTCAGTGAGTGCTGATCAGCTGCCAATTCAAGTATCACCAGGCCGTCTGGTGATATTTTCTTTACGCGGCTATGCGTTGACTCTGGAATAATCTGCACTTTGATCGCCGCTCCACCCCTCGGGTTAGAGAAATTGGTATTTTGTTTTTTCACCTGTGCCGCTCCTCCTAAAACAAACGAATCAATAAAACTTGCACGATCTGAATTATTATGATTAAGATTATTGGGCTGAAGTCCAATCCCATGCTGGCTGGCAATAATTTGCGTATCGGTGCTAATAATGGATCGACCATCTGGTCCAGTATATACCTGATTTTGTGGCTGGGTGTCAAAAAGTATGACAAAATCACTTTTATTATCACAACAGCAACCAAAAGATCAGCAAAGACACGCACAACCACATCAAACATTCAGGTCCCTCTTGCCAAAAATACTTTCGCCAATTCTAACATAGGTAGCACCTTCTTGTACCGCCACCTCAAAATCAAAACTGGTACCCATCGATAACTCCGAAAAATCACAATCAGGAAAATGGCGCGAGAATAGCGCTTGAAACTTCCTCATGGCGATAAAGTACTTCCTTGAATCTTCAGGATTTTCCGAATAGGGTGGCATACACATCAAACCATGAACAATGAGGTTGGGCAGATGAATAACCTCATCTATCTCAGACAAAATATCTGTGGATGGTTTCTCAAGGTCCAGGAACCATCCTGACTTTGTTGGTTCGTTGGCCATGTTCAATTGCAACAATACGGACAGCCGTGATTGGTGTTGTGAAAATTCCTTGCTTAGCCGCTTGGCGATTGACAAACGGTCAAGAGAATGCATGTAAGAAAAAAGTGAAGGAATGTACTTGGTCTTCCTGCTTTGCAGCGTCCCGATTAAGTGCCATTGAAACAACCTGGCACATGTTCCCAGTTCTTCTTGTTTCTGTTGGGTGTCACCCACATAATTTTCGCCAAGAATAGAAACAAGATCCGTTGGTAAAGCCCGAATAACCTCAACTGGCTGTTTTTTGGTCACTGCAACGAGTTTGATCTTCTGTGGATCACGGCCAGCAGATTTTGCCGCATCGGATATCCTTTGCTGCACATTCTGAAGATTCAAAACAATTTGTTCACTACCGAGTACCATCAGCCATCAACCTGCCTCGCCGCAATAATTGCGGCGAATCTTCCTGTTTTACCATTTTCACCACGATGAGAATACCAATCCTGAGTGTTCTCATATGTACTGATATTAGCATGTTCTATCGAACGAACACCACAACCTGCCAATGTAAAGTCATTCGCCAACCACAAATTTAAGGTGGTTTTTCCGTTTCTTGTCGATAACAGATCTCGCCAAACCGTCGGAAATGCCTGCCTGGTTCTTTGAATTACCTCATCACCAACCTCATAGATATCGGGGCCGATCGAAGGGCCTATTCCTGCGATAATGTCATTGGCAGAACAGCCAAATTTCTTGACCATGGCGAGGACTGCCTTTTCTGCGACCCGCAGCATGGTTCCCTGCCAGCCAGCATGAGCAATGCCAGCAATGTTTTTCACTTTGTCGTATAACAAAACAGGCACACAATCAGCAAACCGCATCATCAAGGTAACTTCAGGATGATCGGTAATGATCACATCTGCTTTTGTGTGCGGTTCTCCCTGAGGCCTTGGCTGGTCTGTGATGGCCACATCGTTTCCATGCACCTGCCAAACATCGAATCTGCTTTCAAACGGTCTATTGATCGCCCTGAAAATTCGCAAATGGTTTTCTACTACAGCAGCAGGATCATCTCCGACAGTACCGCCAGTGTTGAGCGATTGAAAAGGCTTACCTGAGCAGCCTCCATGCCGGGTGAAAATGGCATGCAAAACCCCTGCGTCATTGAAGGTTTCAAACGAATAATACACAAGCCCTTGCGACTCAGTAAAAGGCATACTTACTCTTCAAGGTCCTCTTCCGCTTCTGCATACGCAAACTTCTTGCTGAGATTGACCCTTGATTCACGCATGCTGTCTTCCACTTGCGGCAATAGGTACCAGAATGTCATGACGCCAAACAATGCTCCCGTGACTACCCGAAATACAAGTATACTTTCCCGAATGATCATCCATTCTGGCAAATTGATCCCCAGAGCCCCCGGAATCTGGGAGCCACCATCCAGGCCGATCGGCACCATTCCAACCAGGATCCACACATACCACGCAATTGGCCTTATCCGGTTGCCTGTTGCGGCAAAGATGATGGATACCAGCAGCATGGCGGCATAAATCGCCAGACAACGTTGACACAAAGCGATTTTGTAACCAACATAGTCATTGCCCAGAAAACCTCGCGCGTCAACAAGATTCGTGCTGCTACTTATGATGCCTGAAGCGATCAATTCGTCGTAGGTGATCACCCCTTCGATGCCTGCCAATTCTCTCGGATAGTAAAGTTGCTCGCCGTAAAGAAAAAACGACCGAAAAGCCAGCTGATGGCAAAAGGGTTTGTATATGGTATAGAGCACTCTGGCTGGCACCTCAGCACCGACCTTCATCAGCACCGGCGCTAAAATCGAACCTCCCACATACAAAACCAATATCAGTATGAACAAAACCATATAGTTTTTGGTGAGCCATTGGTTTAGTCGATCAGTTTTGGAGATGGTTCTGCCTCTGGTGATTCTCTCCTTATACGCCGGATCCTCTTTTAGTTTTTCATGGCGATCATGAGCAGCTCGGATCGCCACCCTCAGGTCTCTTTCTGTTAATGGCGATTTCAAACGGTATGGGCCCACCTGCACCATCGGCGCTTCATTTCCAAGAAATTCAGCCATTCCTTTATCGGAGTTCAAATCAATATAAATTATGCGCACAGGAATGTCGCCTGCCGCGCTACGTATCAGTTTTTCTGTTTGTTTGGCTGGTTCTGTTTCTTTATAGGCGTATACCGTAATAGTGATCATAACTTTCCTTCAGGCTGTGATTATGCTTCGATAACTTTAAATGTAGTGCTGGCAAACAGGCGATTAATTACGATATTTCCAGGGACAAGACCAATATAGGGATATGTCCAGCGGAACACCCATTTTGAATCATCTGGTGTAGCATTTATACACCCATGTGAGCGGGGTGTGCCCCAATTGTTGTGCCAGAACGTTGAATGTAAGGCAATACCACTGCCAGTGAATAAACAGGTCCAACCAATCCCTGGTGTGTCATAGCCATAACCGCTCTCTCCCCCAGACATATGCGTCGATACTGCCTTACGCCAAATGTAGAATTCGCCGGTTGGCGTTCTCCAATTATCTATTTGTTCACCTAGATAATTGAACTTCGTTCCGGAAGAGATGCGGCAGTGATAGACTTCACGCCTGCCTTCCATGCAGGAGAGAGTTTGTTGATCAAGATCAACCACCACTTGTTTCTCTTCGACCTCGGGATGTATCGGGGCAACCTCATCTTCTGTTATTCGTCTGAATGCCGTTGCATCCGCCCAAAAGATATCACCATAGCTGCCATGATGCTCAAGGACACGGTATTGTTGCCGACCATCTTCCAGTGTGCGGATATCATCCACCCACATTATTTGTGAGTAATACAGGCGCGGGAAGATGGCTTCCTTCAGCCAGGGAGAACGGACAGGTGGGTTTGCCATGGTGAAATCCACATAAGGCACAGTTACCTCAGCCCAAAAACCTCTGCCGATTTCAGTTTCTGGCAGATCTGTTTCTACCGGATTCGGGCGATAAAAAACCGGTTGAACACTGGGGGCATACAAGTAACCATCCGGGGTCTCGACCCATGTTTTTGAGAAAACACCCATAGGGCGCTCACCAATGACCTCACGCAACCAAACTACCATGGCATCTTCATACAAGACACCCACAGAGGGACTATTCGCTGAGGGACGCAATCGCAAATCCAACCGTCCAACACATACCCGCCCCAGACGCTCAGCATCAGACCACTCTGTTGTTTGCTGCTGCCAATGATCGAATGGATTGATTAAAAACCCCCCGGCCACCGCCAGGCTTTGTTTCAGAAAGTTCCTACGACTGATATTATTCGTCATGTCTTCATTCCCTTAATCATGCTACGTTGATTTTTTCTTTCAATCGCTTGATGGTCTCCTGAATGAAATTATCGTTCGTTATGTCTATTTCAATTGCACCTACCGGACATACCTCATAACACCGGCCACAACCAACACAGTAATCGCCCATGAACGCCTTGCCATCCACCAGGGTCAGGTTGTGTGTAATGCATACATCATCTGCTGTGCATTTTCCACAGCCAATACATTGTTCAGCATTGACACTCACCTCAATGCCGGGCATTTTCTGCACTTTGCTGGCGATATCCTGATGCAAATCTGGGAGTACTTTGTATAAACAACAGCAAGGACAACAATTGCATACCGTAAGCAGTCTTCCCCCCGGATGAACCCCCATCCATTGTGTATCAATTTTATTTTTGCCGATCAGATGGATCAGGCCATGTTCTGCGGCAAGATCAATACGAGCGATGGCTTCTTCTTTCGTTGCCAAATGCCCTAATTTTGGATTGATACCCATAACTGCCTCACCCATGAAGATGCAGCCCAGTTCAATGGGAAAATCTTTACACTGCATGTTGTCGCGGCAAAGACATTTGTCCATCAACCAGATGTGGTTGGCCTCATTGATAAACTCTCTGATCACAGTGGAAGGCAGGCTAATACTGGGCGTTTGTTCAATATCTTCCTGCACCACAACCCTGATTTCTGTTTGGGTATCCAGCCCTGATTCATAGCCCCAGGCAGAGGAAGAAAAACTACCTGAATCATCTGGTAAAAATGTGTTGACAAATTTGTCAGCGTCGTTAATGTCTCGTGACACAACTTCGCGGATTACCTGGTCTTTGGGCAAGTAAAATATTTCATCGCCATGAAACAGGAAGAAGTCCACCAATTTCTTTATTAAATTGGAATTCTTGGTCCAATTGGCAATGGTGAAACGCTCTGTAAAAAAGTGTTGGATTATTTTTACAAACCAGATGGGTCGTGCCATGAAACCTCAAAGATGTCCTTGTAATATCAATAAGTATGGATAATTCTACCCTATTTTTTTATAGAATTCATTAAGAAATTACCAATCCATTCTCAATCGCCTGCCTGGTCTTTCAAGTATTGATCAAACCATCCTCTGATTTGTTCCAACCGCACAATGCGCCTGTCTGTGCGCCCGCCCCGCGACAATCCGTGTGATTCATCAGGAAATCTGACCATTTTCGACGGAACATCAAGATACTGGAGCGCGACAAACACCTGCTCGCTTTGTTCAATGGGACATCGAAAGTCAGATTCTGAATGAATGAGCATTGTCGGTGTACTGGCATTGCCGATATACGCGATGGGGGAATACCGCCAGAACAGATCAAAATCGATGAATGGCGGGAAAGTTTCGTCGCCTTTGGCCACCATCCCTTGGGTTGCCCAGCTCATGTCACTGGATCCCCACATGCTGGTAAGGTTGCTCACACAGCGCTGTGAGACCGCCGCAGCAAAACGATTGGTATGGCCTATAATCCAGACAGTCATATACCCGCCATAGGAACCTCCGGTAACACCCATACGCTCCTGATCTATGTATGTTTGTTCTTGGATGTAGTCAACCCACGCCATCAGGTCTCCGTAATCTTTGTTGCCCCAATCACCCAAAATGGCTTTGCAATGATCTTCACCATAACCGGTGCCGCCACGCGGGTTGGTGTAATACACAACATATCCCTGGGCAGCAAGGTAATAGAATTCATGCATGAAATTCTTCCCATACTGGGCTGTGGGCCCGCCGTGAATTTCGAGAATCGATGGATATGTCTTGCCTTCTTCATAATCCGGAGGAAATGTAATCCATCCTTGCAAGTCATTGCCATCCGGCCCTTTGAACCACACTTCCTCAACAGTTCCGAGGTCCAGTTCTTCCACCAACGCTTGATTGTGGAAAGAGAGTTGTTTGGTGTCATTCCCGGACATATTCATAGAAAAGACTTCTGCTAATCGATCGATACCAGCCGAAATGAAAGACAGCATGTCTTCATTCGCAGAAAAACAAGGAGAGCCCACCACACCGCCTTCGTCAATGAGAAATTCCACATCACCGCCAGCGGCTGGCAGCGCTGCCAGCAGAGTGCTGCCATGGTAATCAATTTGGAAGATAAGCTTTTTGCCATCATTCGACCAATGAGCGGGCATCAGTTCCATCGGGCTCATATCAGTCAATGTATGTGATTCACAGGAGAAGTCAAATCCCTTCGTCAGGCGCTTCACCTCACCAGTGTCTAAAGCAATGGTAAACAGCCGCGTGTAACCGTGCCACAAATTTTTGCCTTCAGCGCCGAAAAAAGCCAAAACCTTGCCATCTGGCGAAAAGGAAAGATGATGCTTTCCCCCAACCAAAGAGGGTATCATCTTTGTCGTTTTGTCGGATAGTGAATAGAGGTAGATTTCATCTTTCCATGGCTCAAACTCCGGCCGTTCAGCATGGTTGGATACAAAGGCAATATGCTTGCCATCGGGCGAAAATGTTGGGCTGTCTTCACCATAGCGGTCATCTTCAGTCAACTGTTCTGCCGTGCCATCATCGGCTTTGATGAGCCACAGATGTGGCCTTGCTTGCGGTAAATAACCAACACCATCCATCTTATACTGAACAGTGTCGTATTCTCGGTATACAATACCTAATTTCTTCTTTTTTTCGTCTTTCATACGCTTAATGAAATCTTCGTCTGCCAACGTGACAGTGGCAAGTATCGACTTACCATCAGGGCTCCAGGTGAACGAACTGATCATCCCTTTGATGTCAGTAAGTTTCTTTGCCTCGCCTCCGCCGAAAGGAATCGTATAAAGTTGAGCCGGAAGGTCTGTATTGTCTCTGTTTGACAGAAAAGCAATGGTTTTCCCATCAGGTGACCATTCAGGGTTGTTATCAGATTGATTGCCTGTCGTAAACTGCGCGTGTTCTCCCCCATCAGTCGAAACTACCCACAGATTCGCAAACTTTTTTTCTGAATCCTGCTCTACTCTTTGAACGACATAAACAACTTTTTTTCCATCAGGTGAAATACGTGCATGTGAAATGTTCTTTATCTTATATAGGTCTTCGGCAGTGATTTTGCGGTTCTCAGTCATGGTACTCCTCGGCTTTTCATATATACAGGTTGAATTCATTAATAAATTGATAGACGGGGGGCGGCATATATTTTTTTGTGGATTTGCCGCTTTTGCTTTTTTTCCTGATATCCCGTGACGATATATCGATGCACGGCATATCAACAAATGAGATTTTCTGGCCAATGCCTGGCATTTGTTCATTCAATTTTGTAAGGTCAAGAGGTGTGCCCGGCCGGCGAGCAACAATCAAACCATCCAGGTACTCATGCACCAATTCCGTGGCATGATACCACTTGGGTAAACCTGTAAGTGAATCAGCGCCTAACAGGAAGTAGAGTTTGTCATCAGGCGACAGGGTTTGTTTTATCAAACACGCTGTATCACAGGTGTAGTAGGGCGGATCCCTCTCCACATCAATAGAACAATATTCTGATACAGGTTGCCCTTCAATGGTTAGTTTGACCATCTGTATGCGCTGTTCAAGGTTGGCATGTGTCTGATTTTTGAAAGGTGAAATAGGTGTCAGAACCCATAACAACCGATCCAGGTTCATTTGCCCAGTTGCATGGATTGCCAGTGACAGGTGACCCAGATGCGGCGGATCAAATGTACCTCCGAAAAATCCTACTTTTTGAGGCATAAATTAATCCTGCCACTCCAGCTCATACTCACCGATTTTGACCGTATCTCCCGGTTCAACACCCGCCTCGATCAAAGCGTGTTCGATACCCAATACCTCCAGCATGCGTTGAAAACGGCGAACTGAACCGGGCTGATCCCACCATGTCATGGCGGCAGCCCTTTCTATTGCTTTTCCTTGCACCAAAAATGCGCCGTCTTTAGTGATTCCAACCTCGAATTCACGTGGGTCTTCTTCAGCACGGTAGACCGGCATTTCTTCAACAACTTCCGGCTCTGGTAATGCTTGCAAAGTATGGAACACTTTCCACAGCAACTCACGCAGGTTTTTATGCGCTACAGCAGAAACAGGCATCAATTCTACATTAATTTTTTTAAATTCATCTTGCATCAATGCAAACATTGCCTGGGCATCCGGCAGGTCCATTTTGTTAAAAACAACAATCTGAGGTTTCTCAGCCAAATTCTCATCAAACAAAGATAATTCTGTGTTGATTTGGTTAAAATCCAGCAGGGGATCTTCAGACATCCCATCCAAAACATGGATAAGTACTCTTGTCCGCTGAATGTGCCGCAAAAAAGCATCACCAAGGCCAACACCCATGTGCGCTCCTTCGATCAAGCCTGGAATATCAGCCATGACAAACGAGTTGTCAATATCCAACTCTACCACGCCCAGATTGGGCTCAATGGTCGTAAATGGATAGTCCGCAATTTTGGGTTTGGCGTTGGTGCATGCCGCCAACAGGCTGGATTTACCAGCATTTGGCACACCAACCAGACCAGCATCAGCAATCAACTTCAATTCCAATCGGAGGCGCAATTCTTCGCCAGGTTCGCCACGTTCAGCAGTGCGGGGTGCCTGGTTCCGTGAATTCTTGAAGTGAGGGTTTCCCCTGCCTCCGCGGCCGCCTTTCGCAACCAGCAATTGCTGCTGTTCTCGGGTCAGGTCACCGATCAACTCATCGGAGTCTGCATTGTACACAATGGTGCCCGGTGGAACCGGAATGATCAGATCATCAGCAGATCGTCCTGTCTGGTTCTTGATCCCGCCATTTTTCCCATCGTCTGCATTAAACTCTCGTTGGTAGCGGAATTTCACCAGGTTGTTAAAATGGTGATCAACTTGCAGGATTACATTGCCACCTTTGCCGCCATCTCCGCCATCAGGCCCGCCGCGAGGGCGGAACTTTTCACGCAAGAAATGCACAATGCCGTCTCCCCCCTTGCCTGAACGAACAACAATCTCTACTTCATCAACAAACATAATAATTGTGTATGGGCTGAGAAAATTGATCCTCAGCCCATTTACCTCACTCTTTTATTTCTTACCGAACTTATTGCCTAACAAGGTTGTCAAATCAGGCTGTCCAATCTCTTGTAATTCGTACCGTACCCGTTGCATCGGCTTATCAATACTAATGATTCGCGTGAGATCGATAGGTGTACCTGAAATCACCAAATCAACATCGGCATTGGCGATGGTTTGTTCGAGATCTTTCATCTGTTGAACACCATACCCCATTGCCGGCAGAATCGGGCCCGTACCGGCATACTTTTTATAGGTATCGACAATAGACCCGACTGCATAGGGACGCGGATCAACAATCTCTGCCGCACCGAAACGACGTGCTGCTACAAAGCCAGCGCCGTACTTCATTTCACCATGCGTCAGGGTCGGGCCGTCCTCAATTACGATCACGCGTTTACCGCGAATAGCATCGGGGTCGTCAACGAACAAAGGCGACGCGCCTTCGATAATGACGGCGGTTGGATTCATTTTCTGCAGATTCTCACGCACGGTCAGAACATTATCCGCATCAGCGGTATCAACCTTGTTGATCACAAACACATCCGCTAATAAGACATTGGTTCCCCCGGGGTAGTAAGTCAATTCGTGTCCAGGTCGATGCGGGTCAGCCACTACGATTGAGAAATCGGACTTATAGAAGGGGAAGTCGTTATTACCACCATCCCACAGGACAATGTCGACTTCCTGTTCTGCCTGGCGTAATATCGCCTCATAATCTACACCAGCGTAAACTATGACGCCGCGATCAATATGGGGTTCGTATTCCTCGCGTTCTTCGATCGTGCACTCATGCAAGTCCAAATCATCATAGCTGGCAAAACGCTGCACCGCCTGTTTCGCAAGGTCGCCATACGGCATAGGATGCCGCACGGCCGCTACTGTATAGCCCATATCCTGCAAGATGCTGGCGACACGCCTGGTTGTCTGACTTTTTCCACTGCCGGTTCTGACAGCACAAACTGACACCACCGGTTTTGATGATTTCACCTGGCTGCCTGCCACGTTAAGCAGTCTAAAATCTGCACCAGCCGCGTTGACGATGGCTGCTTTTTCCATAACATACTGATAAGGCACGTCACTATACGAAAAAACGACTTGTTCAATCTCATGCTGCTTTATCAAGGAAACCAATTCGGTTTCCGCGAAGATCGGAATCCCCTCAGGATATAAT
>DSBE01000175.1 GCA_011053085.1 Chloroflexota bacterium | reverse complement strand
GGGGGATATTTTGGGTGTAGTTGCGGCTCTCAGCCAGTTTCTCGATGCCGCGATGAACGTACCCAAGGCGTAAAGTACCGCCCAACACCTCTTCGCCAGAAACATCAATGCGCAGGGAGATCGGTTCTTTTAGCAACGGATGCTGCGGGCCGATCGGGATGGTGATCTTTTCTTTCATACAGATTCCTCCTTGCGCCGCATGGGCGGCCCCTCGTTCCAATCATCGGGCAGTAGGAGCGGCGGAGTTTCTTCCCGATTGGCAATGGTGATGCCGTACATCTCGGCGACTTCGCGTTCATAAAAATCCGCGCCAATGATGAGATCCATGAGGGAAGTTAGCACCGGCTCAGCGGCGGGAAGCCAGACGATGAGGGTGTAACCACCGCCTTGCCAGAAGTGATACATCACCTGGATTTCATCTGGACAATCTTCTCGTTGCTGGGCGGTGATGGCGGAAAGATGAGTGAGGTTCAGGTCGTTCATCAATGCGGCAACGATGTTATGCAGGTCATCAGCCGGGATGGTGATGGCGGTTTCGTTTATGATGTGACCTGCCAATTCACAGGGTTGTTGGGTGTGCGCAGACACACAACGCAGGAAGTCTTCGGGCATTAGTTTATTTGCCATGGGCGATCCTTTCTCGTAACTGAACGAAGGCTGCAATGATGGCTTCAGGACGGGCAGCGCAACCGGGCACATAGAGATCAACCGGCACCACTTTATCAATCCCACCCAACACAGTGGGACTGCCCTGGAACACACCGCCGGTGATGCTGCAACTGCCGACTGCTACTACCCACTTGGGGGAGGGCATCTGTGAGTAGATCTGCCACAGGCCTTCTTTGCTCTGACGCGTGACCGGCCCTGTGCACAGCAGTACGTCTGCGTGGCGCGGTGAACCTTCGGCGAGGATGCCAAGGCGTTCGACATCATAACGCGGGGTGAGTAAGTCAAGGATCTCGATATCACAGCCGTTGCAGCCACCGCTGTTGTAGTGGATGACCCACAGCGAGTTCTTTTGCGCCCAACGATAGATGGAATTGATGGTTTGTCTTAGCCTGGTTGTGCCCTTCATGATTTCGGCTCCGGTTTTGCCAATACATAGGCACTGATGGAAATACCTAATAAATACAACAGACCCACACGGTGGGATGCCCAATCCAGCGGCATGATGGAGATAACCAGGGCGGCGACATGTAGAATACCAAAGAGCAGACCGATGCGGAAAAATGCCTGGTAAGAGAGCTGCACTTCAGTTTCCGGGAATATCTGGCCGCTTGCATAGGGCAGGTATTTGCCCGGGTGGTCTTTACCTTTGGCAGAAAACCGTAAAATGACAAAATAACTGGCGGTTGCCAGAATCAAAAAAAATAGAAATACCAATGGTGGGCTAAGTAACAGGGGTTTGATCATACAGCCGCCACTAAACTTACTACATTCTCAATCAGGTTGATCCAGGGTGTGGGGAATACCCCGGTTACGATCACGATCAGCGTTAAGACTACCACAGGCACCCCAATCCACAGGGTAGAAGTGACCGTTAGTTGATTCTTTTCTAATGATTTCAGGTTAGCTCGTGATCTCTGGTATTGTTTGACCAGCATGGGCAGGTACCCGATCGATCCGATCACGGTGCACACCAGGAATATCACCAACCCGGCGATGGCGAAGGCATCTCCAGCGGTCAGGGCTGCAGTGAATATCAGCCACTTACCGGTAAAACCTGCCAGCAAAGGAATGCCTGATAATCCTGCCAGGGCAGTGCTGAAAGCAAAAGCGTTCAGGGGGACCAGCCGGTTAGCGCCCATCAATTGATTAATGTTACCTGTGCCAAAGCGATATTCGTAATTGCCGGCGGTGAGAAAAGCCAGGCATTTCATGAAGGCAATGATCGATAACAGGTAAAGACCAGCCGCGTATGCACTGGGTAACTGGTAATAATACCCGATACCCAGGGTAAACATCAGATACCCGGTTTGGGCGATGGAGGAATAGGAGAGGAAGCGGCGCAACTGCTGCTGGGTCAGCATGCGGATGACGCCAACCAGCATATTGAAGGAGGCGAATACCATCAGATACAGCCCTAATTCCTGTGCTGTCATGCCTAGCTGAAGGGCGATCATAGGCATGATGAATAACATGCTTTTGGAAGTGATGCCGGCAAACAGGCCGCTGACAGCGCTGGGCGCGTGGTGATAGACATCCGGCACCCAGGTGTGCAGCGGTACGACCCCGGCTTTGATGCTGAAACCAACCAGAAAACACGCCGCCCCTATGCGGGTGAAATCGTTGGTCATGCTGGCAATTTCTGTCAGGTACAGCCTGCCGGTGCCACGGTAGATGAAGTAGATGCCCAGCATCATGGTCATGGTGCCCAGGCTGCTCATCACGAGATATTTGAACCCGGCCTTTACGGCTTCCTCTTTGGTGAAGCGGAAGGCGATCAGTGCGCTGCCGGTGATGGTGGTCAATTCTGCCATCAGGAACAGGTTAAAAAGGTCTGCCGCAAAGAACATGCTCAGTAAACCGGCAATGGTCAACAAGATCATGGGGTAAAAGAGTAAAAAACGCGGGTCACGCGAGAGGTATTCACCGGAATAAGCACAGATGAACAGGCAGATGAAACAGGCAATCACGCCGATATACACACCAACGATGTTGGGAAAAAACAGGATCCCTCCCGGCTGCCGGCTGCCGTAAAAAAGATCATTGATGTTCGCGAGATCATTAAGTGGCTGCACCAGATTCAATAATGCTGCCAGCGCACCCGCCAGGACCAGGATCGCCAGCAAGGCTTCGATTTTATTGCTCAATCGCAAAGCACGGGTAAGTACATAGATCACGAGCGCACCACCCATCAAAATGACAATCGGCAGGATGACGGCGATATTTCCTTCCATTATGGCAGCCCTCCCAGAATGGATACAAGGCCAAGCTCTGACCATGCCAGCAAAGGGCCGGGTGTGAGGCCTTCGATAATCAAAAAGACGGTGACCGCCACAGTTGAGATCAACAGGGTTTTGGAGATGTTTGTGTCGACTTTTTCAGGTTTTGTATCACCGAAGAATATCTTGCCAAAGAAGCGCAGGGAATAGATGACGGTGAGGATTGATCCCAGGAGGGTGATCACGGTCAGTACGATGGGAAAACCGGAGTCGAAACCACCGGCAAAGATCATCCATTCACTGTTGAAGATACCCAATGGGGGCATACCGGAGATGCCAAGGATGCCAATGGCGGCACAGACGGTGATGACTGGCATTTTTTTTGCCAGCCCGCCGATCTTGTCAATGTTTCGTTCGCGGGCGGCAGCCAGCAGGATGCCCACCACCATAAACAGCAGCGCTTTGACAATGGCATGGTAGATGACATGCATGATGCTGCCCACCATGCCATCATGGGTCAGAGAACCGAGGCCAAACAGGATGTAGCCCATCTGGCTGACAGAACTATAAGCGATGATGCGTTTGATATCTTTTTCTGCCAGCGCCATCAACGCGCCATACACCTCAGAGATCAGACCGGCGATCATCATCCACAGGGCAAACGGCTGCATGGCTTCGAGTGAGAACAACGCCACCGGAAAGCGCAGGACGCCATAGGTGCCCATGGAGAGCATGGCAGCGGCAAGGATGATGGTGACCGGCATGGGGGCAACGGTGTGGGCATCAGGCAGCCACAGGTGCACAGGGAAAATGGCCATTTTTATACAGAATCCGATCAGGAAGAAGATGATCATAAACACTTGCGTTTGTACGGGCAGGGTTGCTGCCTGCAGGGTCAGGGCGGAGAGGCTGGCGGTGCCGAAATTGACATACAGCAGGATCAGACACACCAGCACCATCAACGAGCCTATGTGGGTGATGATGAAATACTTTAATGCCACCCGCAAACGGTTTTCGCCATGCCCCCAGCTGATGATCAAGATACAGGAAGCGATCAACATCAATTCCCAGAAGATGTAGAACAGAAAGACATCATCTGCCAGCGTGGTGCCAGACATACCCAGACTGAACAACAGCAGCAGGGCATAATAATAATGGCTCCTCTTTTCTCCGTCTTTGTCGCCCAGTGAATAGATCATGGCGGCCAGGGTGACCAGCACTTCGGTGATGAGAAAGACCAATGACAGCCAGTTGAGCTCAAGACTGAAAGATACGCCCATGTTGGGAATCCAGGGCAAAGAGAAGACCACCGACCGTCCGGCGCGCAGTTCGGAGAGCAGGATGATGGGGATGATCAGGGCGCAGGTTTCACTGATGATGCCAAGAAAGGCGGCCTGGGTCTTGGTGGCTTTTTTCCAAAGGAGCAGGATAATGACCCCCAATACCGGTAACAGGGTGATTCCTGATAGCAAATAAGCATAAGTATTCATCATTCACTCCTTAACCCGTCATCATATACACCAGAATCACGATCAACACCACCGGTATCCAGATGAGATCCCAGCGGATTTCTTTGGCTGCCGTTTGAATTTCCTGTTTGTTGATCGTGCGTAGCGCCTGGTGAATACCCTCATTGGCTTTGTTGCTTACATCTTCTTCACGCCGCAGGGCTGATTTTGAAATCCTGATCAGCCCGCTGCCTAATTTTGTCCAGGTGTTCTCTATCCCGCCTTCAATATTTGTGTAGATCCAATCGGCAGCCTGAATAAATCCATCGCGCACCTTCACCAGCCCATCATGAAAGATCCCCATCTCCAGTTGATGATAGAGCCAACCTGCTATCTTGTAGGTAAATAATGTGAGCGGCATTCGTTCTTCAGGCTGGACAAAGACTTCTTGCAATGTTTTTGTCGTAAGATCACGTTGTCCCATCACGAATAACCAGGCACTCGCCAGCACCGTCATCGACATCCAGGCGATGATGGCTGGCATCGGCAGCTGCTGGCGTCCTGCCAGTAGAAAGGCTGTGTGTAGGGCCAGTAATAACAAAGCACTGCCCAATGGGGGAAGGGAAACCTGTACCCGCTCCAGATAGAGCAGCCCGATCCTGCCTGACAATATGAACAACAGATAGAGAGCTAACAGACCAGGAGCAAGGTATGCTGCTAACAAGATTGCCATGGCGCTTAACACACTGTTGACCACCATGAAGGGCGTGAAAGGGACCACGCGCAGGTAGCTAACCAGCATGATGGCAAGCAGCAAGGCGCTTGCCAGTGCCATGATGATGATTTGAAAGGCAGCCCGATATTGAATGATGGGGACGATGCGATACAACAGGTAATAGCCCATGGCGGGCATCAGGATGGCGCTGATCCAGATGGTGATGAACTGTTTGTTCTCGCGGGCGATCTGCAGCCAACCGCCCATCGGAAACAGCGCTACTTTAACGATCACGGCAAACAGGAATCCCGCCAGCACCCATGCCTGGCTGTTGAGGGGCATCAGAGCGGCTTGCGTGATCATGGTGTTGATGTCGAGGGTGCGGGCAGGCTGATAGAGGATCAGGATGGCTGCCAGCATACTCAAGTCGCCCAGACGCAGGATCAGGAAAATTACGCCAAATGGGATCAGGTTGGCAAAAGAAACAATTGCGGTCAATGCTACCAGCAAACCGACCACCTCGAGGGCGATATAGCGCATCATAAACTGCCCGCTATAGAAAGCCAGACAGCCGGCTGAGAGGGCTACGCTGATGAAGATGGCATGCACCCGCGCTGGAAAAAATGCCAGAGGAAGGCGGTGCTGCCAGGCCAGCAGCCATAATCCCGCCAGGCACAGAATGAACAGGATGGTGGGGATGGTGGAAATACTGAAGGTGATGACTTCGTTGAAGAATACCAAAGGCGTGGCGAAGTCGTGGTCACCCAGCAAAAAAAGAGAGAGCAGGCCAACGCTCTGGATGGTTAGCATGAGAAAAAACAATCGCCGCAATGTGGTTTGGCTAAAAAAAACGAACACACTGCCAAACAGCAGTGGAATGCCCATCAATAGCAACAGGATGACCGAGGAAGGATCAGACATTTTCCTCCTGCGCTGATATTCTGTTGCCCTGAGAAGTGATGGTTTCATTGTGGGGGTGTTTGGCGATCTGGATAATCAGGGTAAGGGCGAGGCCGATGACGATGGCTTCGATGATGAGGGCGGTGATGACCATGGATTGTGCCAGATAATGATCCTGATACTGCCAGCCGGTGATGACCAGGCCCAGGGTGACACTTTGCAGCATCAATTTCAGCCCCACGATCTGACGGATGTAAGAGCGGCGCACGAAGAAACACAGCATACCGATCACAAAGACCAGTAAGATACACAGGTGGACATAAGCAATCGTCCAATCCGGCAGCATAAGATCAACCATCCTGTTCGTAGTCCTCCATGGGAAGCAGAGCGGCAATGCCCAGTGTGCCTGCGAAAATTAACACCACCTGCGCCAGCAGGTCAAAGCGGCGCACCTGCCAGAACCAATCACGGAAACCGGTTTCGACGGGCGGTGTGAGTTCGTTGTTGAGGGTGCTGTAGGCGAGCCAGCCAGCAAACAACAGCAACACCACCAGACAGGCGATGATCACGCTGCTACGTTTGATCTTCATTGGGGGATTCTCCTGTGTTCTTTGCCAGACTGGATCCGATGATGAAGAGAACGCTGACCAAACCGGCGCCAACGCTCAGTTCAAACGCACCGGCGATGGGTGCGTCAAAGAGAAAGAAAATGATCGCCAGGATGACACTGCCGAAACCAATGGCGGATATTGTCCAGATGAGGCGGCGCGCTAAGAGTACAAACAGGGCGGTGATGACGAAACCTGTAGTTAGTATGGTGATCAAGATGGCGTGGCTGGACAAGATGACCTCCCTGGTTTGTTAGGGTTCAATCGCTTAAATTTTCATGAAAAGCGACCGGTAGTTTGGTTTCTTCAATTAGCTAATCACAGTGGATATACCTTTGGGTTGATTGCGCTAACACCTTCTGTAGTATCCATTGCGCTTGCATATAGTCAATGATAATTTATTATACGTGACGACTATATCAGCGTCAAACCAGGGTAGATGCTTCCAGTCTTTTATGAAAATGGCTTTTTTTACTTTTCGTACTTTGGCAGGGTGATTGTGTTGCTATAATGAAACCAAAATCGGTGGGTATAGTTTTCATGAGCGCTCCATTAAAACTTTTCGAGGCATGTCAGTTGTTTACATTTGAGGGGATTGTGAGGAAGATACAGCCATTTGGTAATGGCCATATCAATGATACATATCGGGTTGATACCATCACGCCAGCAGACGGTCATACTTATGTTGTCCAGCGCATCAATCAACACGTGTTCACCAAACCATGGCAGGTGATGGAAAATATGGCAGCAGTCACCGCCCACATCGCAGGCAAGGTCAAAGAAGCAGGCGGGGATGTCAGCCGTGAAGTGTTGACGATCGTCCCGACGAAGGATGGCGCACACTTTGTGATCGACGAAGATGGAAACTATTGGCGCGCCTGCCGTTTGATCTCAGGCACGGTGACGTATGAAACCGGCGAACATCCACAGGTGATGTATGAGGCCGGGTGGGCATTCGGAAGATTTCTGGCGCAATTAGATGATTTTCCTGTATCACAACTGCATGAAACCATCCCGGACTTTCACAACACCCCCAGGCGTCTGATGCAATTTGAACAGGTGGTCAGTACTGACCCGGTGCAGCGCGCGGGAGCTGTGCAGGCGGAGATCCAGTTTATGCTGGCACGCGCCAACGATTGTGGAGGCGCTGTGGATGGCCTGGCTTCAGGCAAGCTGCCTCTGCGGGTGACGCACAATGACACCAAGATCAATAACGTGCTGCTGGATGAGCGCAGCGGAAAAAGCCTGTGTGTGATCGATCTGGATACTGTGATGCCGGGTTGTGTGCTGTATGACTTCGGTGACTTGATCCGTTCCGCGGCATCGCTGACCGAGGAAGATGAACCAGAGGCGGAACAAGCTGGCATTTCCGTTGCAGGCTTTGAACATTTGGCGCGTGGATATCTGGCAGCGGCCAATGACATTCTGACCGACGATGAAGTAAACCAACTGGTGTATGGCGCCTGGCTGATAACCTATGAACAGGCACTGCGCTTCCTTGCGGATTATCTTAATGGTGACTGTTATTATAAGATCCAGCATTCACATCACAATCTTGACCGCGCCAGGGTGCAGATCGGCTTGGTGAGGTCGATTGAAAACCATTGGGATGAATTGCAAAAGATAATCCACAAGTATGGCCCTGGAGATAAGGAGTAGAAAATGGAATCAACTTTAAAGGCAATCGTATTGGCGGCTGGCACACAATCTATGCGCGCTGATGGCAGCCCGATCCTTTTGGAGCGACTGGGAGAGCAGAGAGTGATTGACGCTGTGCTTAATAACATTCGGACATTGGTCAACGATGAAGACATCTATCTTGTGGTTGGACCTTTTGCAGAGGCATTCAAACAACACCTGGGAAAATCCTATCACTATATCCAGCAGGCAACCCCCAGTGGTACCGGTCATGCGGTTGCTTTGTCAGAGCCTTTTTTAACTGCCTATGCAGGCGATTTGTTGATCGTTTATGGTGACACACCTTTGTTCAGCGCGGTTTCATTACGCGGTTTGCTGAATCATCACCAACAAACAGGGGCAGATTTGACTTTATTAACTGCCATATCAGACGAGGTATATCCGTACGGTCATATCATTCGTAACGATTCTGGCAGTATTCACGATCTGGTGGAACATGAACAGGCCAGCAGTTATGAGCGTGCCATTCGCGAATTGAACCTTGGTGCTTACGTGGTGGAATCTTCGCGTTTGTTTCAGGTGTTGGCAGCATTGGCTGCCCGTCATACAGAGCAAGATCTGGCTTTGACGGAGATTGTCAGTGAATTTTCACTGCGAAACTGGCATATAGGTAGTTATCAGGTCTATGACCAGGATGAAATCCAGGGAATCAACAACCGCAAAGACCTCGAAAGGGCAGCTTTCATTGTACAGAAGCGTCATTTTTTGCGGCAGGAACACAACGAGTCTGACCAGATTCAGTTTGGCACAGGTGGTTGGCGGGCTGTCATCGGTGAAGGATTCACCATGTTCAATGTGCGCCGCCTGTCGCAGGCAATCGCCAACCAGATCCAGCGAGAGGGGCAACAGGCGCGGGGTGTCTTGATCGGGTTTGACCACCGCTTTCTTTCTAACTATGCTGCGCGGGCAGCAGCGGAAATTTTTGCAGGCAACAATGTACCTGTTCAATTGTTAACCGAAGCGGCCCCGACTCCTTTGGTCGAGTATGCCGCATTGGAGGCAGGCGTCGCTTACGGGATGGTTTTTACTGCCAGTCACAACGCGCCGGAGTGGAATGGTTTGAAGGTTTTTCACGGCAATGGTGGTTTGTTGATGACAGAGGAAACTAACCAGCTGGAGCAGGAAGCCAATCTGCTTACGTCACAGAGATTGGTGCGGGTACCTTTTGAAACCGCACACCAGGCAGACGTGATCCATTATTGCGATTATACCAATGCTTATATCGACCGGGTAGCATCCTTCGTTGATATGGAAATCATCAAACGTGCAGCCTTGCGGGTGGTGGTTGACCCAATGTTCGGGGTGGGGCGGCTGACCCTGGGCATCCTGCTCAATGATGCCCGCTGCCGGGTGAATTTTATCAACGAACGCCATAACCCCTTATTTGGCGGACGCTCACCAGCTCCAGATCTCAATGCCTTGCGGTTGTTAATGGCGCATGTGCGTGATGGCGAATATAATCTTGGTTTGGCGATGGATGGCGACGCTGACCGCATCGCATTGATCAATGAACAGGGTGAGTTTATCGAGATAAACGATATCTTGCTGCTGCTCTACTGGTATCTGCATGAGCACAAGGGTTTGCGTGGTGCGGTGGTACGCAATGTGGCAACCACGCATCTGCTGGACAAACTTGCCAGTCATTATGGTGAAGAGGCTATCGAAACCCCGGTTGGCTTCAAATGGATCGGCGATGCTATCATCCGCTATGATGCCTTGATGGGGGGCGAATCCAGCGGCGGTATGACCATTCGCGGTCATATTCGTGGCAAAGACGGTATATTGGCGAGTATGCTGCTGATCGAAATGGTGGCAAAGACCAACAAGCCTATCTCGGCGTTATTAGAGGAAGTCTGGCAATTGACAGGGCGTGCAACTATGGTGGAAACCAACCTGCCGGCAACTGCTGAAATGCGTGTGATTGTGCCACAACGTCTTGCGGAATTGATCGATGGGGGTGATCTTCCATGGAGTGTGCGGGAGTTGCGCCAGGATGATGGCACCAAAATTATCTTTGAGAACGATAAATGGCTGTTGCTGCGCTTCTCAGGCACAGAACCTGTGCTGCGAATATTTTCAGAAGCGCCCACATTGGAAGGTGCGCAGGAGATGGTGGACTGGCTGGCTCATGAGATCACCAGGTGAACATGTAACCCGGTGTTCAGGCGATTTTATGTTTCTCTTATTCTTTTGGGGTCCCCGCTCAGGTATAATGAAATTAAGAAATACCCATTTCTGACGAAAACCGAAAGAAAAAATTCAGAAATACCGGATACTTTCAATCATGCCTGATTATCAACCTGAAAGTAAGCCGTTCACAATGAAGCAAGTTGGTTTGCAAATAGAAGGGAGCCTTACATGAAGAGAAATGCCTGGCTGGGATTCATCATTCTGGCTGTGATGCTGGTTTCACTGTTACCTGCAGGGAGCATGCGAGCGGATTCCTTGCAGCCTGTCTATATTCTGGAAATCGATGGGGTGATTAATGCGTTTTCAGCGCGCTATTTAGAGCGAGGTTTGCGCCTGGCAGAGCAGAACAATGCCCAGCTGGTCATCATCACCCTGGACACTCCCGGCGGATTGGAAACCGCCATGCGCGAGATGACGCAAATGCTGCTGACTTCCTCGGTGCCGACGGTGGTTTTCGTGACGCCGGAAGGCGCGCGTGCCACTTCTGCTGGTTTGTTCATCCTGATTGCGGGTGACATTGCCGCCATGTCACCGGCTACCAATGTGGGGGCAGCCAGCCCGGTAGCCCTGGGCGCGGAAATGGACGCTGTGATGGCCGAAAAGGTCACCAGTGATGCGGCTGCCCTGATTCGCGGGATTGCCAGCGCTCGTGACCGCAATGTCGAGTGGGCAGAGGAAGCGGTTCGTGAGAGTACTTCACTGACCTCGGAAGAAGCCCTGGCGATCAATGTCATCGATTTGATTGCGAGAGATGTTGAAGATTTGATCAATCAACTGGATGGACGCGAAGTGGCTGGTCAGATTTTGGCAACCCGCGGGGTGCTGCCTGAAACCGAACCGATGAATGTCATCGAACGCTTTTTCCATGTGATTACCGAACCCAATATCGCCTACCTGCTGCTGTCGTTGGGCACCTTATTCGTGTTAGCAGAGTTGGCTGATCCGGGTTTAAGCATCGCCGGTATCGGCGCGGTGCTGGCTTTCATTATCGCTTTTATGGCGCTGGGCAGCTTGCCCGTCAACTGGGCAGCGATCGCCTTGCTGGCGGTGTCGGTGGTCTTTTTTGTGGTGGCGTTGCTGACTGACACAGAGGTTATCGTCACCATTGCCGGCCTGGTGCCGTTTGTGCTGGGTTCGCTGCTGCTTTTCTCGCCCTTTAATCCGACCTCGCCTGCTATTCCTGTAGTACGTGTCAGCATTTGGCTGATTGTCTTGATGGCGGGGTTAATTGTTTTCTTCAGCCTGGTGGTGTTGCGGGCGGTGTTGAAGGCATTCCGGTTGCCACCGCTGGCCGGGGCAGAAAAACTGGTGAAACAAACCGGTATTGCCCTGACTGACCTGACCCCTGGCGGACAGGTGCGGGTTGGGCTGGAAGAATGGAGTGCTGTTTCGAGCAAAGGAAACATCACTGCCGGTCAGCAGGTTGTAGTGGAAGGTGTGTCTGGTGTCCGCCTGCGGGTTGTACCTGTGGATGGGGAAAAAGTAAGTAATGATATTGTGAATAACCATTCTGAGAATGGTGAATAATTGTTAGATAGTTGATTTGGAGGAATCTCATGGATATTGCTTTGATTGTTCTGTTGGTGTTGATTGCCCTGGTGTTGTTAACGATGGCAGTCCGCATTGTACCGGAATACCGCCGTATGGTGGTTTTCCGCATGGGGCGCTGTGTTGGCGCCAAAGGGCCGGGTATCATTTTCTTGATCCCGTTTTTAGACCGGGCTGTGGTGGTTGATTTGCGCGAGGTGTTCTTTGATGTGCCGCCGCAAACCTGTATTACCGCTGATAACGCTTCGGTAAGTATTGACTTTTTGGTGTATGACAAGGTCATCGATCCGGTGCGCAGCGTGCTGGAAGTTGAAAACTTCACCGGTGCTGCGCGAGGGCTGGCCATCACCACCCTGCGTGCGGTAGTAGGCGCGATGGACCTGGATGATGTGCTCTCCAAACGCGATGAGATCAACAAGGTCTTGCACGAAAAGCTGGATGATGTCACTGATCGCTGGGGTATTCGCGTGATGGCAGTCGAAATCCGCGAGGTGGTACCGCCACGCGCTATCGAAGAAGCGATGACACGCCAGATGGCGGCAGAACGTGGACGCCGAGCGATGGTTGTGGAAGCCAGCGGCCAGCGTGAAGCGGCGATTGCTGTCGCGGAAGGTGAGAAACAGGCATCCATTCTGCGCGCTGAAGGTGAACGCCAGGCGACTATTCTGCAATCACAGGGTGACCGCGAAGCATCTATCCAACGCGCAGAGGGTTTTGCCCTGGCTTTGAACGAGATCTACAAAGTGGCACAGGGCGTTGACAGCAAGACGCTGACCCTGCAATACCTGGAAGCCTTGAAGGCGCTGGGTGAGGGTGAGTCTACGAAGTTCATCATCCCAACTGAACTGATGAACCTGGCGCAGCCGCTTTCAGCCCTGGCAAAGCAAGCCCACCAGGAGTAACACATAGTAGTTGCATCAAAACTCCCCGACCTGAATCGGGGAGTTTTTTCAATATTATTTTTGATATTTGGGTGAAGCGAGGACTATTCTTCCCGAATTTCATACCCGATGGCGACAAAAGTATATTGTTCCTCATAATCATGATCAGTATGAATTAAAATGGTGAGTTTACCGCCTTGCTCATCTTCTGCTTCCATGATAAACATCTCGCCGGTTTCCATTTGCGATTTAACCGTCCAGTCCGACTCATTCATTTCGTCACGATAGAAATCCATCGTTTCTTCAAAACTGGCGGGAACCAGGTATTGGACAGCGGTTGACACGAGGTCGTCAATCGTCTGGCGCAGGTAACCGACGCGGACAGCGCCGCGGTAGAGGGGTACTCCATCGATATCCTGCCCACTTACTTGTTGAGGGCCGTCTTTGTCGCCCGAATCAACTGGCTGACCTACATCATAGCTTTCCTGAAATTCCTTCATTTCGGAAGCGACTTCGGTGACTTCCTTGGCGAAATTGAACAAGCCGCAGGCAGTCAGCAGTATGAGTGATATCACACTCAGGGCGATTAATAAGTTCTTGTTGGGTTTCATTCTGGCACCTCCTTCTTTCTGTATATGCCTTTTGGGTTCTGCAGAACTTATGGGGGTGAGCTATGGAAGGCTCCTTAATGTAAACATTGTACCATGATGTGTTAACACCCTTTTTTCTCTTTTCATCACCTGTAGCAAAAAATAACTGTTTTCAATTCTGTTGAACCCTGATATGTGGGCATGTTGCAGGCTTGATCCTGCCACACCAGCAGTGCCGCTCAATCAACCCGGCATCATTTCGATCCCTTTGAGTTTTATGGTGCTGGTGGTGGTGTCGCTGTTAACCGGCAAGCAGGTAACCAAAGAGGAAGTGGCTGTTTACGATTTAGTAACTTCATCAGCGAGGAAAACCATCTCTTGCTTAAAAAATCGAAAGAGGCTGTCTGGATTAACAGACAACCTCTTGTACAGGCGGGGAGGGCGGGATTCGAACCCGCGGCTGAGTTTTTCACCCAGCAACCACTTAGCAGGCGGCCCCATTCAACCACTCTGGCACCTCCCCGGTAAAAAATGCGTTTTTTCAAAGAGCAAGCAGTGCTAACTGCCATGTTTGTGTAATAATTGTGGCGGAGGGAGTGGGATTCGAACCCACGGTGGGCGTTAACCCACACATGTTTTCAAGACATGCACCTTCGGCCGCTCGGTCATCCCTCCAGTTCAGACTGAAGCAAGATACACTGCC
>DSBE01000202.1 GCA_011053085.1 Chloroflexota bacterium | reverse complement strand
TTTCTGGCAGAGGTGCTGGCGTTGCAATTGTTCAACGGACAGGGAGGTATCAACACCCTTGATCGTGCTGTCGACGCTTCCCGCAACGCAGTTGCACTTGCACCCAACACCCTCGAAACCCACCGCGCGCGCGGCTTGATCCTCGAATACACCGGCAACTACGATGAAGCCATTTTTGAATACCAGCAAGCGATCAGAATCAATGAAAACATTTCTGATTTGCACATTGCCCTGGGACGAGTCTATTTCACCATCGGTGATTATGCCAATGCCACCGAGGAATACAACCGCGCCAATACGTTGAATCCATCTGACCCGATGCCTGATTTTTACATCTCGCGCGCCTACGCTACCACGGGCGATTTCACCAATGCTGTGCAATATGCCAACCTGGCAGTCAGAGACGACCCATCACGTGCCAACCTGCATGCCAATCTGGGCATGATGTATTACCGCCAGCGCGATTATGCCAAAGCCATCCAGCCATTCAGGCTTGCCCTGCGCGGCGGCGCCACTGAAGAAGGCATCGCCGTTGAACCGATCCCGTTAGATTATGGGCGGCCGGCGGAATACTTTTACCTATACGGATTAGCGCTTGCCCGGGTGGGTGAATGCGGCGAGGCACTCCAAATCTCACAATCATTGCAGCAGATCGTGCCATTGGACGAGGTAGCTATGTTTAATGCTACGGAAATGGTCACCATCTGCCAACAGGTCGCCGATGGCGAGACGGTGATCACCCCCACCCCATCAACGGACGAATAAACGAATTATTATGATACTGACTGGAAAAGAACCCTCTTTTCGCAAACGCCAACGCCGCTCCAACCCCTATTATATAATTTTATTGCTGATCTTCATCATGGTAGGTTTTTTTGTGATGCGCGCGTTCCAAAGCGGTGACATCGAACCTTACGGCCTGCCAACGCCCATCCCTACCCGCACCGCCAACAGTTACAAAACCGAAGGCGAAACCTACTTCATGGCCGGCAACCTGGATTCCTCCATGGATGCCTATAACAAAGCCCTCGAACTCGAACCAGACAACGCCACCATTTGGGCAGAAGTCGCCCGCATCAAGACCTATTCCTCCGCCAATCTCACCGTTGATGCATTGCGGATCGCGCGATTGGAAGAAGCACTCGAAGCGGCAACTCGTGCGGTCGAATTGGCCCCTGAAGACTCTTACGCCCATGGGATCCGTGCCTTTGCCTTAAGTTGGTATGCCACCTCTGTCCTTGATGAGGAAACCCGCAGCAACAGCCTGTCTGAAGCGGAACGCGAAGCCATCGCTGCCCTGACCTTTGACAATGACAACACACTCGCCCTTGTGTATTATGCCGAAATTCAAGCCACCCAATCACTCATATTGCAGGCGCAAACCAACATTGAAATGGCGCTCGCACGCGAACCCGACTTGATGGATGCCCATCGGGTGCATGGTTTCGTGCTTGAATCCATGGGATACTATCGCGACGCTATCAATGCCTACCAGCGTGCGGTAGAGTTGAACCCGAACCTGACCTTCATCTATATCCGCATGGGAGTCAACTACCGCCAATTACAACAATTTGAAACTGCCCTGGAGCAATTCGCCAAAGCAGCCCGCATCAATGAACAAAATGGTGTCAATGACCCGCTGCCGTATCTTGCCATCGGCCGTACCTATACCCAGATGGGCGAATTCTTCATTGCCGCCCGCAACGTCGAGAAGGTGCTTGATTTTGACCCCTCCAACCCCGATATCTATGGCGCGTTGGGGATCATCTATTTCCGCGGTCGCAATTATGAGGGTGCTATTCCCGCTTTGCAATGCGCCACTTATGGCTGTGACGCTGAAACAAGCTGTGCGGTTCGTTTTTGCAACCCTGAGACCGAAGAACCAGTGGTCATCCCGCCCACCCCGCTTTCATCCACAACGGTCGTTTATTACTATACTTATGGTTCGGTGCTGGCTGGTATGCACATGCCGGGGCGTCCATATTGCGAAGAAGCGGTCAAAGTGCTGGCAGATGTGCGGGAACGCTACAGCCAGGAGCCGGTGATCATGTCCATCGTGCGTGAAAGCGAGAACATCTGCCGCTCGTTCGGCTACGAACAGTAGTCTTTTGGTGGCTTTTCGAATGACGAATGTCGTCTTGTTCCCACTATCAGCCCATGCTATAATTACAGCCGTTATCTGGAAAGAACATATCCCAAGAAGTAAATCAACCTGATGGAAAAAATAAAGGAAAAAGAACCGATGGGCGAAGCGGCTGTTTCTCCCCTGAATATCAGCGTCATGGTTTCAGACCTCTACCTGAGAAGTCTGCAGGATCTGCGGGCGATAGCAAACACCCTGCAAGTGCCACATGTGCGCCATATGAAAAAAGAGAACCTGATCATCCGCATCGTACAACAACGCGCAGCAGAAGATGGTCTCGATGTCAGTGGCGGCATTCTGGAGATTCTAAACGAAGGTATTGGTTTCCTGCGCATGAATTATCGCATCGGTGATGAAGATGTGTATGTGTCACAGGCGCAACTGCGCCGCTACCAGCTGCGCAACGGCGACCTGATCATCGGACCCGTGCGCCCACCGCGTGAATCAGAAAAACATCATGGATTGCTGGATGTAGCCTGTGTCAATGGGCTGCCGCCGGATGAAGCCATTTATCGCCCCAACTTTGAACGCTTAACCCCCATTTTCCCTGAGGAAGCATTCAACCTGGAGACGGACCCCCTCGCGCTTGACACCCGTCTGATTAACCTCATTGCACCAATCGGGCGCGGACAGCGCGGCATGATCGTTTCACCGCCCAAAGCCGGCAAAACCACGATCATGAAAAACATCACCAACGCCATCGCCGCCCAGCACCCGGAGGTCCACCAAATCATGGCCCTGATCGGCGAACGGCCCGAAGAAGTCACTGATATGGACCGCTCGGTGCAGGCTGAAGTGATTGCCTCCACCTTCGATGAACCCGTCAAATCACATGTGCGCACCGCTGAAATGGCATTGGACCGTGCCAAACGCCTGGTAGAATCTGGTTTTGATGTCGTCATCTTGCTGGATTCCTTAACTCGTCTGGCGCGCGCCTACAACATGGTAGTTAACCCCAGCGGCCGCACTCTTTCGGGTGGTATGGACCCCTCAGCGCTCTACCCGCCCAAACGCTTCTTCGGTGCAGCCCGCAACCTGGAAGAAGGCGGTTCATTGACCATCATCGCCACGGCGTTGGTGGACACCGGTTCTCGCCTGGATGATGTTGTCTATGAAGAATTCAAAGGCACCGGCAACATGGAATTGCATCTCTCCCGGCGCCTGCAGGAACGCAGGATATTCCCGTCAATTGATATCGAACGCTCTTCTACTCGCCGCGAAGATTTGCTGCTGGGACAGGAGAAATTGCAGCAGGTTTGGCTAATGCGACGCATGTACAGCCAGATGACTTCTCCGCCGCCTCACGGGGCTGGTATGGATATCTCCGTCGCCACCGAAGCCATCCTTCAACGCATGGCAAAAGCCAAAAACAACGCCGCTTTTCTCAACACCCTGAGCAACGATTTCTAAAACCAGGTAGAATAATAAAATTATGGATGATGAAAAGAAGCAAAACAACCACTTAAGCGAATGGCTGCCGCCCATAACCTGGGGCATTGCTGCAGCCATGGTCATCTTTGTGTGCTTTTTATACTTTTTTCCACCATCTCGGTTACAGGCCGCCGCCATACAAGATGCCGGCCTTGCGCTGGAGAGCATGCCCACACAAACATTACAGCCTAATCTCAATTTGCCTGAAATTGACACACCAGCGGAGCAGCAAGGTGTCGGACGCGTACCAGACTTTGAAACCATTCAATCAGCCCGCAGCCGAACAAATCCTATTGGCTATGTGGTGGAACCATTTGATTCTATCTTTGGCATTGCCAATAAATTCAATATCTCTCCCGAAACTGTCATGTGGGCCAACTATGACGTGCTAAATGACAATCCCGATATGCTCTCAGTCGGTCAGGAACTGATCATACCGCCAGTGAATGGCGTTTTATACATTTGGCAGGAAGGCGACACATTCAAAGGTGTTGCTGCCAAATACTTCGTTACTGAAGAGGAAATTCTTTTGTTTACCGGCAACAACTTTGACCTGACCAATCCAGAGGTCGAACCCGGACAGATGATCATGATCCCTGGCGGTTACCGCGAATTTGTGCAATGGATCGTTCCCACCATCCCATCTGGCAAAGCCGGTGTATCCACAAGCATTCTGGGACCCGGCGGATGTACACTCAATAGCTGGCCTGGATATGGCAGCGGTACCTTCGTGTACCCGACCGCCTCTCGCCGTCTGTCTGGCAATGATTACTGGTCTGGCCATTTGGCCATTGACCTGGCAGTTGGCATCGGCGACCCGGTATTTGCCTCAGATGGCGGTACAGTGGTCTATGCTGGTTGGAATGCCTCTGGCTACGGTTACATGGTGATGATTGATCATGGCAACGGCTACCAGACCCTATACGCTCACCTTTCACGCGTATCGGTAAGTTGCGGCTCTGGCGTCTATCAGGGTCAGACCATTGGCTATGGCGGCAGCACTGGCAATTCCACCGGCGCGCACCTGCACTTCGAGGTACGCTTCATGGGTGGGTTCCTAAACCCGTGGAACGTTCTGCCCTGAGCCCATTTACTGACCAGCCTGCCTATCTGTGATTATTATCATATTGCACCATCATCAGTGTGCCTACTTTCCTTGTTATGGTATATAATGGGATAGACAAGCTTTCTTTTCATTTCTAAGGAGCGCAAGAGTGAACAAATCACGAACTCAATTAATGGTTGATCGTTTACGAGAACTTCAGGCTTCATCACCAGACATTGAAGCGTCTGCCATTGTCAGCGTTGATGGCCTCTCGATTGCCTCAGCCCTGCCGCAAAATGTTGAGGAAGACCGCGTTTCTGCCATGTCAGCCGCCATGCTTTCTCTGGGTGATAGGATCGCTGCTGAATTGGGGCGGGGTACTCTCAACCAGGTGTACATCAAAGGCGAAAATGGATTCGTCATCCTCACCGACATCGGTGAAGAGGCTGTGCTGACCGCCCTTGCCCGCAAAGATGCAAAGTTGGGTCTGATCTTCCTGGATATGCGCCGTGCAGTGGAAGACTTGCAAAAGCTGATCTAAAGAAAGGCTGCGGAAACTGACTTATGGCAAATAAACTGATCCCCCCCAGCGGTCTCTATTATCCGAACAAAATTGCGCGACTGGCCTACCAATCGCTTGAGATTGTGATGGGCAAGAATGGCTTGAATTCTATCCTCAACCTGGCTGGTTTGACCGAATTTATCAACAACTATCCATCCAATAACCTCGCACGCGAATATGATTTTGCCGATTTCTCCGCTCTGTTCGGTGCACTTGAACAAACCTATGGCATCCGTGGGGCACGCGGGCTTGCACTGCGTGCTGGCCGCACAGTTTTTGACGAAGGCTACAAAAGTTTCGGCGCGCTGGCTGGTGCTGGAGATCTGGCATTCAAGATTTTACCTCTTTCAACCAAGTTGAAGATCGGTATTCCTGCCATGGCGAAGGTGTTCACCTCCACCAGTGACCAATACTCCACCGTCAGAGACGCAGGCGATCATTTCATCTACACCATGCACAAATGCCCGGTCTGTTGGGGCAGAACCAGCAAGGACCCCTGCTGCCACATGGGTGCGGGTTTGCTGCAAGAGGGCCTTAAGTGGGTTTCGGGCGGGCGTGAATTCCGCGTGGTGCAAACCACCTGCCACGCCTGTGGTGATGAAAACTGTCAATACGACATTTTCAAAGAACCTCTGCCTGAATAACCCGCAACCAGATCAAAAAATTTCAACCGGGGCAATCTATCCATAGCTCCGGTTTTGTTTTATACTTGCCCCATCACAACATGGGAGTGGTGCATGAAGATCACCGCAGTGATCCCAACTTACAACGAAGCTGAAAATATCCGCAAATTGATCCCGATCCTGCTTCATTTGCCATTGGAGGATTTTCACATCCTCATCGTGGATGACAACAGCCAGGATGGCACCGGTAACATTGCAGATGCATTCGCCATGGATTCAAAACGCATTCAGGTTATCCATCGCGCCGGAAAAATGGGGCTTGGCACAGCCTATATTCAAGGATTTTCACAGGCTTTGTCAGAGGGCGCACAGGCAGTTCTACAAATGGACGCCGACTTCTCTCACCCTCCTGACAAAATTATGGAACTGGTTTCTGCCCTGGCAGACTATGACCTTGTCATCGGCTCACGGTATGTGAAAGACGGCAGCGTGGATGTCAATTGGCCCTTCTGGCGCAAAGCGTTGTCTGCTTTTGGTAATTTTTATGCCCGCACCATCCTTGGCATGCCCACGCGGGACATCACCAGCGGTTTCCGCCTGTATCGCGCTGCCACTTTGCGCGCCATGCCCATCAAATCTGTGCGCTCTAATGGTTATATTTACCAGGTCGAAATGGCCTACATCGCCCATCGCCTTGGTTTCAGCATCGGTGAAATCCCCATCTACTTTGCCGAACGCGAGTGGGGCATCTCGAAAATGTCTTTCAAAATCCAAATGGAAGCCGCCTTGCGCACCTGGAAATTGCTGAAGGAATACAAATATCTCTCCAGAGAAGAATCCTAAGGGTAATCTGGTGAGAGCGGCAGCACCCACCCATCAGCTACCGCGTCGATGGTCTCTTCAATCAAGCGTATTCTGCCAGTAGACAGAAGGTCCTCATTCACATCCACCACCTCAATGGGCACAGGAATGATGTTGCTGACATAGTTACGTGACACGAACTTTGTCCAATTTTCTTCGAAGACCGCCAGACTGTCCTGACGGATCGTGCCTGCCCAGCGCAAGCCTTCGATACCGGCAGGTTTTTGTTCCCCCACCACGATCATATTGATCTCAGCCAGGAAGGTAAATAGTTCTTGGGAAGAAGCCGCCTCTGATACGAACACCGCCCGCAGGATGTATTGCCGGTGCAGTTCGCTGATCACTTCAATCCATGCTTCTCCGCTGCTGCTTGTTGGCAGTGTGGTGATCAAAGGCGCATCAAACAAGGGTGTATACGCAGTCCCGCATTTGCCGCAATAATAATTCACCCCGTTGATAAAGGCGGATTGGATCAAATTGCTATCATTGTTCGAATCGCCAGGCAGCAATGCCCCTAACCGCCAATCGGCTGCTGTATGAATGGCGGTGTTACCGGCTGCAAACGCTTTGGCGTATGGGTCTGCCACCATCTGAACAACATTTGTCGGGAGGTCTGGAAGGGTGGCATCGGTGACCACCACAAACAAGGTGTTCGGCGCGCTGGCTGCCAGAGATGGGAGACTGTCCTCATAGCCAGGCATGACCACTATCTGCCAGTTTTCAGTAATTTCTTCCTCTGTGACAGTAGTACGCATCTCAAAAGCAAAACCGTCTGTCTGCGCCAATGTTGCTATTCGCTCTTGCCAGGCTGCTGCAATCTGCTCACCAACACTGCCAGGCGCATACAACACCACCAGGGACGGCTGGGGCGTTTCTGTAGGCAGCGGTGTTTCAGTCGGTACCATTGTGGCCTTCGGCTCTACGCCGTCCGTGACAACCTGGGTGCCTTCAACAACAGAGCCATTGCCGTTTGTTCTACAACCAGATATGGCAAACGTAAGTATTAAAATTACCGTTAAAGTTCCATACCACCAATTTTTCATGTAACAGTACCTTTGTATCACATTGGCTTAAATTCAGCCTTGTTGCCACTGAACAGGGTAAACAGAGCCATTTCTGCCGGGCAGTTCAGGCGGATGTAGGGCTTACCTCTGCCCAATCCGCGGCAAGTGTATAACATCATACCATGAATGTCATAATAGCCACGCGGGTACTGCTGCCCCAGGTAAGGCAGCACAGGCGCATAACCATTCGGCAGGCAGATCTGCCCGCCATGCGAATGTCCTGATAACTGTAAGAAGAATCTACCGGTCTGCGCACAAGCCAGCGCCACATCCGGCTCATGCACCAGCAGCAGCGCCTGGCTGCCATCATCTGGCAGTTTGGTTAGCAATTGTTGCAGGTCATCGCGCTGTTCATAGGCACAATCCAGCCCGGCAACGATCAAATTTTGACCATTCCGGGTAATTTTATAGATATCATTGCACAGCAACCTCACCCCCACGTTAAATATCGGCTGGAAGGTTTCTTCCGCACCATCCCAGATATCATGATTGCCAAATACCATCAGCACCGGTGCAATCTGCGGCATCCCCTCATAAAAGGCAATCAAATCGGTGAAGTCTTCCGTGTGATAGCTGCTGTCGCCAGTGACAACGATCAAATCAACCTGTTGTTCATTGATGAAGGTTCGCAAATTCATCAATCGCTTATGGTCCATCCATTCCGAATAATGAATATCTGACAGTTGCAGTATACGAAATCCATCAAATGCCGCCGGCAGATTCTTCACCTGCACCCGCCATTTAGTATATTCGAACCACGATGATGTGTCATCCTTGCCGCAACCACTGACCGTTGCCAGGCAGGCTGCCGCCGTTGTGAGGGTGCTTCGCAAAAATTGTCTTCTTGACATCACTTTGTCACTTTCCTGCATGGCCCTATTTTAACATCTTCCCCACGTCCATGCGATACCGCCACAATCCGCCCAGCCAATAATTACACACGGTTGCCGACCGATAAATGACCATCAAAACTGTCAGGCATAGTTATTGCCCCACATTTTCCCTTTTCGTTGTATCATAAGGATAGGATTGAGTTGACCCAGGAGTTTACGATGGATACAAAGTCTCGCACCCAAAACATGTACAACCTGCTGCGCGAACTGCAGCATGCTTCTCCCGACATTGAAGCCTCTGCTATCGTCAGCGTCGATGGCCTCAGTATTGCTTCCGCGCTGCCGCAGGATGTTGAAGAAGACCGCGTATCCGCCATGTCTGCCGCCATGCTGTCGCTGGGGGATCGCATTTCTTCAGAACTGGGGCGTGGAACCCTGAACCAGGTGTATGTCAAAGGCGATGAGGGCTACGTGATTTTGATGAGCATCGGTGAAGAAGCCGTGCTGACCGCCCTTGCCAACAACCGCGCCAAACTGGGTTTGATCCTGCTGGATATGCGCCGTACTGCAGAGGCATTGGAACAATTGATCTAACAATACAAATACAAAATAGCCCGCCTTCGAAATCAAAGGCGGGCTATTTCTTTTTTTAATTGCTCGCTAATCTATTTTCGCGCAAACTGCTGGATCATAAAACATCAATGACTGATAAAATCGCGAGACCCAGATGCCGCTGCCCGGCTCCTGGCTATTCAACAGTCGATGGATCACCAGTTCAGGGCTCTCTGGTACCCACACCAATTCATCCAGGTTGACATGTTCCACCAAAGGGGCTTCCCAGATGGGTGTCTGCAAGGGGGTTAAAATTATCCAACTGGCACCTGGTTTCAACGGAAAAGGATCACCATTGGCATCAATGAAGCGAATCGGGCGGACTTTGCCGGTTTCTCGTTCAAAATCGCCGTTACGCGTGGTCCAAAAGATGTCAAATTTCTGTCCGTCTCTGAATAAAACAGCGGGATTTTTGTTGACCCCCATCAGGTCAATATCAAAAGCGGTAGCGGAACAAGATCGATGATTGGCGAACAACAAGATCACATTGCTGATGTCAACATCATCACCATTCATGGCGTCCGTCAGACGCACAAAAGTCTCACCATCTGCCTGATCCGCATAGCGATAATAATCCCCGGCTTGCGGGTCATATTTCCAGGCGATCTGATTTATCTGGTTGTAGATATACCAGAAGGTATCAGCAGGCTGCCCGCCCTCTGGTGCCCCCGCATCAAACACATTGCCGCTCAAAGCACCTTCTACCAACGCACCTTCATAACCAGCAGCAATTTCCTGCAATTGATCCGCTGGAATTCTGGCGCTGTTCAGGTCATCATCTTCGGAACCAAAGACATTGGTGACATTGTCAAGGTTTTGACTGACCCCGGCATAAGCGGAAGCCATCACCAAAAAACCATTGTTCAATTTGCGAATTCCTTCATACGGCAAGCGGCCTGACCGAATGGGGCCGATAGCATCCGCATTGGTATTATCTATCGCCAGGCCATCTCCAGAATCGCTTCCCTCACCGTCACCGTTGCTGTTGGCAGAGGAAGGATAGTTGCCATAAAACAACGCCAGGAAGCGTGACATGCCCTCACCGATATACAACTCATACACCAGCGCGGCAGACCCCAAACCGGCTTGCGGACGCGCACTGATCGGCCAATTGGTGATCGAGACCATCGCAGGCAGATAATCCAAAGTGGCTGGATCATCCACCAACTCACCGGTGAGCATGCTCATCCCTTCAGGAAAATCCTCCGCATTGGGGCCATACGGACCGCTGAGCGGTTCTGGCGTCGGTTCCAGCGTGGGTTCCGGGGTGTTTGTCACAGTCGGTTCGACAGTAGGCGTCGATGTTGGCATCTGTGTCGGGGTTTCAGTTGGCAGTTTTGTAAGGTCTTCTGCCTCGGTTGGCGTAGCAGGGATTGCTGTGGGCGCTTCCGACTCATTTTGCGGGTCTAAGGCCAGTTCTGTTGCATTGTTTCGCTCAAAACAGCCGGAAAAGCTTGCCACCAGGATTACCACCAGCACCAATAAGCTGGCTATTGTGCTGATTTTTACAATTTTTTCTGGTTTTGCTTTCATTAGTTCCTCTATGTTCCATGGAATTTCACCGTATAATCATGGTTAACTGAATTATAGTATCCCTCAATAAGCACCCAGCTAACAAATTTGTAAGGTCAAAGCAGGCAGACATGAAACTTATCTCATACAATCTTCAAAATGATAAGCATTCCGCGGTTGGCATCCTCACAGAAAGAGGCGTCATCCCCCTGTCAACCCTCATGCCCGATGCGCCCAACAGAATCGAGGCGTTAATCCAATCTCCGTATTGGGAAAAGCTACTGAAGCAGCCCATCAGTACCGACATCCCGGCATTAAGCCCTGATTCACTAAACTGGCTGCCCCCCATTCATCGCCCTGGAAAGATTCTATGCGTTGGATTAAATTACCGCGATCATGCCCTCGAAGGCGGCCGGCAAGTGACAGAATACCCTACCATATTCCTCAAGGCATCATCCGCCATTATCGGGCACCGACAGACCGTACATCTTCCTCAGGTATCACAGATGGTGGACTTTGAAGCGGAGCTGGCGGTTGTGATCGGGGAACAGGTCATCAATTGCTCTACCGAGCATGCTTATAAATATATCGCCGGATACACCATTTTGAATGACATCACCGCCCGTGATTACCAGCGCCGCACCAGCCAGTGGACCATGGGAAAGTCCTGTGACACCTTTGCCCCCCTGGGTCCGGTGCTGGTGACTGCCGATGAAATTGAAGACCCTCACAATTTAGAGATCACCAGCACCCTCAATAGCAACGAGATGCAGCGTTCCAACACGCGCCATTTGATCTTCAGCATTCCCTTTTTGATCGAATATATCAGTTCCGTGATGACCCTGGAACCTGGTGACATCATCTCGACCGGAACCCCCGCGGGCGTGGGTTCTTTCCGCGAACCACCGGTTTTTCTGAAGTCGGGCGATCTGGTTGCGATCACGGTTGAAAAAATCGGCTCGCTGCAAAATCCGGTTTTGTAAACAAACCAATTACCTCTTTAATGATGGCTCCTGAATGGTATAATTTTAAGCAGAAGCGGAGATCACTTCAGGATCAACAAGGGAGAAACCCATGGAGAACACCAGTAAACCCGAGATCAGCCGGGATATTATCAAGAAAACAATCGAATTCAAGAAACACCGCAAACAAATTTTCTGGCAAATTTACTTTCCACTTGCCATTGTACTGTTGATCATCATTGCCATCATTGTGCTGGCGGTGATAACCGCAGCAAAGGGCGATGCAGAAGGCGTCAACAGCAAATGGGCCAGCCTGACGTTGATGGTCATCATCCTGATGAGCAGTGTGGTTGCGCTGGTGGTAGCAGCCATGTTATATGGTTCCGTCTATCTGCTTGCCAAAGGTATCAAAAAAACACCAGAAATCAGCCTGCAAGCGCAATACCTCTTTAATCTTGTACGCGACAAAACCCGCGAAGTTATGAATATCGTGGCAGCACCTATCGTGAAAATTGGCGGAGCCGCCCAGGCAGTCACCGCATTTAGCGACAGGCTCACAGGTAAAAACAAAAAACGATCAAAAAGTGTATAGAACAAATCAGAAAAATGAAAGTGAGGAAACATGGATAAACAGGTTCAAACCAAAGAACAAACACAAAGTAGCGCCGGCACCATTTACGCCATTGGAGGCATCCTTGGGGCATTGGTCGGTTTGATCGCTGCCTATATTGTTGCCAAGAATTATGAGAGCGGCAGCGACAAAGAATTCAACGCCGGAACTGGTGTAAAACTGGGGTTGGCAGTGATGGGTTTGCTGCGAATCCTCGCTGGATAAAATATCCGAACTTAGTTAGCAATAAACACAAGGCTGGTTTTTACATGCCTTGTGTTTTCATTTCTCTTCAGCATCAGTTTCCAGTCCGACCACCTCATACACGTCAACCGGGTGCTGTTTGCCTTTAAGCTGGGCAGTTGCCAATCTCTTCACTGTCACTTCTTCTTTTACCAGCCGATAGAGCCTATCAGATATGAGTATTTGGCCCGGCAGGGCATTTTCTTGTAACCGTTTGGCAATGTTCACGCTGTCACCAATCGCTGTATACTCCATGCGTTTCTCGGTGCCCACCAGTCCTAAAGCCGCCTCGCCGGTGTGAATGCCAATCCCCATCATCAATCTTTCCTGCACATGGGCTGTCTGATGATAGGCATATAACCCGTGCATGATGCCCAGGGCAGCCCGCACCGCCCGCAGTGGATGATCCGCCTGGGCCAGGGGTGCATTAAACCATGCCATAATGGCATCACCCTGGAATTTATCGATGGTTCCTTCTTCGCGCAGAATTGCGTCAACGGCAATGCGCAGGTGGGCATTCAACACCGCAAACAGGTGTTTTGGACGGTTGCTCTCGCTGAAGCTGGTAAAGCCGCGCACATCAGCAAACAAGGTAGTTAACACCACCCGTCTGCCCGCCAAATTCAAAGCATCCGGGTCGATCTGATTGATGACTGCCGGCGCTACCATCCGTTCAAACAAGCGCCTTTGTGCCTGCAAACGCCGGGTCTCGGTTTCGTCCTCTATCAACAAAGCCATCCCTTGCAATTCATGATCCTGGCTGAACAAGGGCGAAATCGACAGGCGCAAAAACTGTTCCCGCCCTTCATTCAAGGTCAGTTGCATCTCCAGGCCGGTCAGGGCGTTTTTTTCTCTGAAGATTTTCTGCAAATAGGGAGAAATCCTTGCAGACAGCACAGGCAGCGCACTCACCAAATCTTTTCCTGCCAGGCTATCATGGTCACACTGGAGAATGCTGCCAGCGGCTGGATTTGCCAACAAAATGATTGTATCACTATCAATGGTTAACAGCCCGGCAGTCATCGATTGAAAAACACTATCCATCAGGTTCTTCAACTTGGTCACTTCATCCAGCATTTGCCGCAATGAATTGAACAGGCGTGCATTTTCTATGGCCACCGCCGCCATATTGGCAAAAGCTTGCAAAGCGTTCAGGTCAATGGGCGTAAAGATATTTTCACGAATTCTGTTGTCAACATAGATCACGCCGATCAACTTCTGCTTGAGCAGCAGCGGAACACACATGATCGAGCGCAAGGCAAAAGACATGATGCTATCCTGCCCGCTGAAGCGCGGATCTTCCTGCGCATTGGTGGTAAGAATCGGCATCCCCTCGCCGACAACACGATTGATCACCGTCTGGCTGACCGCCAGCTCGTTGTTGTCAACCGTTGCCCGTTCCCAATCACGCGCCACCTGGATGCGCAGCCTACCGTCATCTTCTCTCAGCATTAAAAAGCCGCGTTCAGCTCCGGTCAGGTCGATGATGGTGTCCATGGCGGTTTCCATGACACGCCCGCGCTCCAATGATGAATTAATGATCCTGCCGGTGGTCACCAGCGCGTGAAAACTCTGCCGTTCATCTTCGAGGTCATCTATCGATTTGCGTATCCCAGTACATTCCTGTTGAATTTGCGCCAAAACAGACTGCAGCTGCTGGCCTGCCATGCCGGGCGGCAAGCCCTCTACCACGGCTTGCATGGTTTGAATATGCGCCAGAGAGCGCACGATCTGTGAAGAGATATGTGTAAAAGTGGATGATTCTGTTGCACCTTTTCTCATACCAGCACCTATTGGCCACCACCGAACTTCATTATAACGGTCGTTTCTATGAATTGTACTCTACTCGCGCGGCTGTTATTTTGGAAAAAGGGTACGTGGATGGGAAGAAAGCTGCAATTACTGTGTAATATCAGGTAAAATAGAAGCAGAAGTATAAAAGGAGATAACCCATGAAAAATGCAGGCTACTTTATTCTCGGTACATTGATCGGTAGTGTAATAGCGGGATTGGCTGTGTTGTTGCTGACCCCCCTCTCTGGCGATAACTTGCGCAAAGAGATCGGCGATCGTACACAAATCATCATTGA
>DSBE01000356.1 GCA_011053085.1 Chloroflexota bacterium | reverse complement strand
TTTTTTCCTATCAAGGGAATGCGGAAGATGACAGTCTATTTTTCCTGACAGGTTCAGAATAATTTCCTCGTGTCAGATTAAGTCTTGGCTAATACAGATAAACAAACTGGGCGGTTTGGACATTTTAATTAACAACGCGGGGATCCAAATTGCTGGTAATTCGCATGAAATGCCGCTCAGCGATTTTCAGAAAGTCCTCGAGGTCAACCTGACCGGGGCATTCCTGGCTGCAAGAGAAGCGATTAAGCACTTTTTGGCGCAAGAAAAACCAGGTGTGATCATCAATATCTCGAGTGTCCACCAGGAAATACCAAAACCGCGCTTTCTCGCCTATTCTGTCAGTAAGGGCGGAATGCAAAACCTGACGCGCACGCTTGCCCTTGAATATGCCCATTGCGGCATCCGCGTGAATGGGGTCGGGCCGGGTGCCACGATCACACCCATCAACAATGCCTGGGTCAATGATCCCGTGAAAAGGGCTGAGGTAGAAAAACACATTCCGATGAGGCGCGCCGGCACTTCAGAGGAGATGGCCATTGTCACCGCTTTCCTGGCTTCAGACGCAGCAGCTTATATCACCGGTCAAACCCTCTTTGTAGATGGCGGGTTGACTCTGTACCCCGACTTCGCAACGGCCTGGTCTTCCGAATAATTGTTTTCTGAGATTCTGACAAGACAGGAAGGAACCTGCACCCATGGAACCGATCCGTTTTTCAAGGAGCATTGTTACTCACCCGGAAACCAGCCAATCAAAAGAATGGCTGGTCACTAACGGTATCGGCGGGTACGCCTCTGGCACGATCGCCAATGTCTTGACACGGCGGTACCATGGCTTGCTGACAGCTGCTTTGCGGCCACCTACTCGGAGAACGTTGCTGGTAGCCAAACTTGATGAAATCGCTTCTTATGGCGATCAATCAGTTCCCCTGTTTGCCGACCAATGGGGTGATGGCAGTATTGATCCCAGAGGTTTTGTTTACATCGAATCCTTCCACCTGGAAGGCACATTGCCGGTGTGGACCTTTGCAATTGGCGATGCCTTGCTGGAAAAGAGAATCTGGATGCAGCAGGGAGAAAACACAACCTATGTGCAATATTCCCTGAAGAGAGCTTCTGCCCCCATGAATCTGCGAACAAAGGTATTGGTAAACTATCGTGATCATCACAATACCACTGCCGGTCATGGCTGGGTTATGAATGTTCAACCTGTCAATCACGGTATACGTGTTTTGCCCTTTTCTGGTGCCGCTTCGTTTCAGGTGCTGTGTCCTGAGGCAGCTTGCGAACCTAAACATGCGTGGTATTTTCGCTTTGCCCTCTCTACAGAAGCATACCGCGGGTTGGGGGCGCTTGATGACCACCTGTTGGCTGCTGAATTTGAGGTAACCCTTCAACTGAATCATCCCATCACATTCATATTGTCCAGTGAAGAGAATCCCAACCTGGACGGGGCGAAAACTTTGGCAGACAGAAGAGCCTATGAACAGAAACTGGTTGCTCTGGCACCGGACATACCTGCCCAACTCAAACTGGCAGCTGATCAATTCGTTATCCATCGTGCCACCGAGAATAACCCTGACGGGAAATCCATCATCGCAGGCTATCACTGGTTCAGTGATTGGGGCAGGGACACGATGATCAGTTTGCCAGGGCTCACGCTGGCAACGGGCAGAGCAGACATCGCCCGAACCATTCTTAGAACCTATGCTGATTACGTGTCTGAGGGAATGCTGCCCAACCGGTTCCCCGATTCAGGAGAAACGCCAGAATACAATACTGTCGATGCCACCTTGTGGTATTTTGAAGCCCTTCATGCTTATTATGTCAGAACCAAAGATATAGATCTCCTCGCCGAAATTTATCCTGCTTTAGAGAAAATAATCGTTCATCATCGCCGGGGAACCCGCTACCAGATTCATGTTGATCCAAAAGACGGTTTGCTATATTCTGGCGAAGAGGGGGTGCAGCTGACCTGGATGGATGCAAAAGTTGGCGACCGGGTGATCACACCCCGGACCGGAAAGGCTGTGGAGATCAATGCCCTCTGGTATAACGCGTTAAGAATAATGGCAAGTTTTACAAAGGTTTTGAAAAAAGACCCGGCCAGTTATGAGAAAATGGCATCAAAGGTAAAAATGAGCTTTGACCGATTCTGGTACAGCGAAGGGAATTATCTGTATGACGTCATTGACGCCCCTGATGGCCCAGATCACTCGCTGCGGCCAAACCAACTATTTGCGGTTTCATTGACACACAGTCCAATCCCTCGATTCCAACAGAAAATCGTTGTTGATGTTGCTGCTGCTCAGTTGTTAACCGCTCATGGACTGAGGAGCCTGGCACCATCACAACAGGAATATCGCGGCGATTATGGCGGTGATATGGCACACAGAGATCAATCCTATCACCAGGGAACCGTATGGGGATGGCTGATTGGCCCCTTTGTGATCGCCCATCTTAAGGTTTATAACGATGCCAACCTGGCCGCGACTTTTCTGTCACCACTACTCGACCAGTTGACAGATTTCGGTGTGGGTAGTATCGGTGAGATATTTGATGGCGATTCGCCCTATCACCCACGCGGATGCATCGCGCAGGCATGGAGCGTAGCCGAAGTTATTCGTGCCTGTGAAGCAATCGGATATTATGGACAAATCACATACGCTCAATGAATAAATGATTAATTTGTTAATCGAGAATGTCAGGATTTGCATGGAATAGGCTTAACTCATGAAGGCAAATAATTACGAAAACCAATCGCCTTTTCACTTTCGGAAAAAAGATAAATAACCTCTATAATTATGGTGGTTTACCATCTATGGAGGTCTACTATGCTGCACTGCGGAATCATTGGCTGCGGGCGAATCTGCCCCAATCACTTTGTCACACTCAATCAGCACCCTGATGTTGCCATTCGTTGGCTCTGCGATTTGCAGGTGCACAATACAGCGCCATTTGCCAACTCACTGTCGAACGTGCGAACAACACCGAGTGCAGACGATGTGTTCAAAGATCCATCCGTAGATTTTGTCAATATTTTGACAGACCATGCCTCTCATTATCTCCTGGCAAAACAGGCACTGCTTGCTGGAAAACACGTAATCGTAGAAAAACCTTTTACCATTGAACCTGAGCATGCACGCGAACTGGTAGCACTGGCAACCGCTAACCGGCTGAAGATCATTTGCATCTCACAACACCGCTTTGACCCGATGATCAATCAAATCCGTGCTTTGGTTCAAAAAGGCAAATTAGGCACACTATTGCAGATAAATGGGCGTTTGCTTTGTGGGAGATCTACAGAATATTATTCAGAATCCTACTGGCATGGACGCAGCGCAATTGACGGCGGCTCTGCCCTGATTAACCAGGGTTACCATATGCTTGATATCATCCTGTCGATGGCAGGCATTCCGGCTAAATTGAACGCTTATGCGGCAAGACGTGCGCACGTTGACCTGATCGAAACTGAAGACACCATTTCCCTGCAATGCGTGTTCAATAATGGCGCCTTAGGCTCCTTAAATATCACCAGTGGCTATGCAAAAGAGGAATGGAACGCTGAGATTGAAATGGTGGGCACCGACGGGAGAATTGTATTTGACCTTCACAGCCCCCACCAACCACCTGTCATAGATGTACAGGGTGTAAATTTTAGCGAGATCATGCAAACAGTCACTCGCACCTACCAAAAGGTAGGTATCGGATATTATGGCGATTTACACGACCTGCAGATCAAAGACTTCATCAGCAGCCTGATTGAAGACCGCTCCCCCGCCTTTTTGCCGCAACATGCGGTAGATACCGTCACTGTCATTCATCAGGCGTATGCGTCTGCCCATCGAAATGGATTCGCCTGGGGGTCAATCAGCTAACGGATTTTGGAAATTTACCATCCCCCAATTTAATGACCGTAAACCCGTGATTGCGCCATTTATCTGCATCCAACACCTGGACGGCATCAATGACTATACGAGCCGATGATATCGTTGCTATATAGGCGGGCTCAATCGCTTTAAAAGGACTGTGCCCGACCAGAAAAACAATCATTTCGGCATCATTGACCGCCTCGGCAAGAGAGTGGTTAACATTGCCTTTGTTAATGACCGCCTCAGGTTTATTCGGCTCATATGCCTTGACCTCAGCGCCAAGGTCAGTCAATAATTCAACCACATCGATTGCCGGACTCTCGCGGATATCATCCACATTGGCTTTGTAGGACAGGCCCAATACCCCAATTTTCTTTTTCTCAACCGTTCCCCCCAGGGCCTCCTGAACCAATCGGGCGACGAAGGCAGGTTGGCTGTCGTTGACTTCTCGTGCAGTTTTGATCAAGGGCGTCAGTTCGGGGGCTTTTTCAACCAAAAACCACGGATCAACACTGATGCAATGTCCCCCAACCCCCACCCCTGGATTTAAGATTTTCACACGCGGATGCAAATTGGCGATCTGGATGGCTTCCCAGATATTCACGTCAAACTGTTCTGCCAGCCTTGAAAATTCGTTGGCGATTGCGATATTTATGTCACGGTAGGTGTTTTCCATCAGCTTCACCATTTCAGCCGTGGTGGCAGTGGTTTGAATGATCTCCCCTCGCACAAAAGTCTTATAGAGTTCTGCGCCTGCTCTGGCAGAGGCAGCGTCAATTCCACCGATAACTCTCGCATTTTCTACGAGCTCGTGCAGAATTTTCCCGGGAAGCACTCGCTCAGGTGAATAACAAACCAAAAAATCTTCTCCCGCATGCAACCCGGTCTTTTCCAAAAGCGGTACAACCACTTGCTCCGTTGTCTGCGGCGGTGACGTCGATTCCAACACGACCAGGTTGCCTTTGCGTAAAAAAGGAACGATCGCTTGCGTGGCAGAGCGGACAAACGACAGATCAGCCGTTTTGTCTTCATGAAAAGGTGTAGGAACCGCAATGATGAAGGCATCCGCTTCTTCTGGCTTCAAACTCACCCGCAAATTACCACTTGCTAAAGCCTGCTTGACAATATTGTGCAAACCAGGTTCGTGAATATGCAGCTCTCCACGTTGCAAGGTCTCGATGATGTTACGCTTTACATCGACCCCCACCACCAGCAAACCGTGCATAGCAAAGGTGGAAGCGGTCGGCAAGCCGATATACCCTAACCCCAGAACGCAAATTTTTGAGAATTTCATAGACCATTTTCCTCTTGTAAGCCAGAAAATTATTGCTTTTGCCAATTTGCCTTACCATTGTACTTGATAAATTGTATTGCTCAACGACAATTGCTCTACTGACAACAACCGTACAGCCCGCATCTCTTTCAACGAGAAAAACCCCCGTGATATAATCGCAAGTGTTTACCAACTTGAAGGAAACCCATGCAATCTGTTCCTGCTCTTGAATGGCATTTATACCAGCAAATGTATCTGATACGCCGCACAGAAGAGACCTTGTTGGATCTTTTCTCACAGGGGCTATTATTCGGCACCGTTCATACCTGCATCGGGCAGGAAGCCATCGCGGTCGGTGTGGTGAACGCCATTGACAAAAGCAAAGACGTGATCTGGTCTAATCATCGCGGACATGGCCATTTTCTGGCCTATTGTGACAATATAGAAGGCCTCATTGCCGAAGTCATGGGCAAAGAAACTGGCGTGTGCCGTGGCATTGGCGGGTCACAACACTTACATTACAACAACTTTTATACCAACGGCATTCTGGGCGGTACCGTTGCCTGTGCAGTAGGTTCCGCAATGGCAGAGAAGAAGAAAAATAGTGGTGCAATAACCGTTGTTTTCCTTGGTGACGGTGCCATGGGTGAAGGCATTGTTTATGAGAGCCTCAACATGGCTTCACTATGGAAATTACCGGTTCTCTTTGTCTTAGAACACAATCAATACGCGCAGACCACCCCCACCAGTCTGGCGCATACCGGCGACTTAAGCAACCGCCCCAAAGCTTTCGGCATAGAAACGCGTGAGATCAAAGCCGACAACGTCATCAGTGTGAACCGATTGGCACAGGAGTGTGTCCACAAAGTCCGCACCCAGCAAAAACCGCTGTTCATTACCATGCACACCTACCGCTTCGCTCCCCACAGCAAGGGTGATGATGTCCGGCCGGCCGCAGAGATCGAAACCGCCAAAAGGTCAGACCCATTAACACATATGCGTTGGGCACTGGCGCAAATCAATGAGCGCCGGGTGGCATCTATCGAGAATGAAGTGGATATGCGCATTATTGAAGCGGTGGAAACAGTGAAACAGCAATTGGTTCTGGCACCCGAGATGTTTTTTGCGGGAAGGCAGCCATGACCACCTACTTAGGAAGCCTGCAACTGCACCTGCAACAACTCTTGTCAGTCGACTCGACCGTGCTTGTGATGGGTGAAGATATTCTTGATCCCTATGGCGGCGCTTTTAAAGTCACCAAAGGACTCTCCACCAAATTCCCGGACCGCGTCATCACCACGCCGATCAGCGAAGCTGGCTTTATTGGCGTCGCAAACGGCATGGCTTTACGTGGCTTGAAACCCATTGTGGAGATCATGTTTGGCGACTTTATCACCCTTGGCGCTGATCAGATCATTAACTATGCCGCCAAATTCGCCGCTATGTATCAATCAGCCCTTGAATACCACCTGGTCATCCGTATGCCGGTTGGCGGCGGCAGAGGTTACGGTCCCACACACAGCCAATGCTTGGAAAAATTATTTCTTGGCATCCCCCACATCACCATTCTTGCGCCATCTATTTACCATGATCCGGGGTTGATGTTGGCATCTGCGATACAACAACCGGGCCCTGTGTTATTTTTGGAACACAAACTTCTCTACAGCCAGGAACTCATCACGCCAGCCAATTCACCCTTCGCGGTAAACCTGAGTGACGAATCATTCCCTTTGGTTAGATTAACCAATAACACAGAAAAAACCGCTGACCTTACCCTGATAACCTACGGCGGTGCGCTCTGGCTGCCAGCGTTGTTACAAAAAATGGCAGAGGAAGAAATCTGGTTGGACGTCCTGGTTCCGTCATCCCTTAACCAAAAGGCACACCCAACGCTGGCTGTCTCAGCCAGCCATACTGGGCGGGTAGTCATCGTGGAAGAAGGTGCCGGCCCCTTCGGTTGGGGCGCGCAAATTGCATACGACCTGCAACATGCAATGCTAAACCGTTTGACCGCGCCGATCGCCGTCATCCATGCTGAAAATACAATCATCCCTGCCACCCAGGCTTTGGAGCAGTTGCATTTGCCGAATCTGCAAAAAATTGAACAGAAAATCTACGAGGTGTTGTCATGAGTGTTTTACTGTATGCTCCCATGGTGAATGTTAATGAAGAACAAATGAACCTGGTTGAATGGCACAAGCAACCCAAAGAATTCGTCAACAAGGGTGAATTATTAGCGACCTTTGAAACCACAAAATCCACCTACGATTTTCATGCCACAGACCCGGGCTTTTTCGTCCCGTTAGTCGAAGCTGGCAGCCAGGTCACAGTTGGTGAGGTGATCGCTGCCTTGACAGACCAACCGAATGAGGATATTCAAAACCTTCTATCAGTGGAGACAAAGACCGAAGAAGCGAAACCCCAATCTCTGCAACAAACCGCTGATAATCGTTGGACCAGGAAAGCTGAAATTCTCGCCCAGAGACACAACATCCCCCCACAGGAGATGGAACGCCGGGTATCTGCCGACAATCGGATAACAGAAGAAGTCGTACAAGCTTATCTGCAACAGAAATCGACAACGGCGGAGAAACAAGCCAACCAGGGGTTTTCCAATGCCACTGAACGCATTTTGATTCTGGGCGGTGGTAATGTAGCCTGTCTCGTGTTGGACATTCTTGCCAGGATCCCGCAACAAACCGCCGTTGCCATTCTTGACGACAATCCTGCCCTGCAAAATACCACCATCATGGGAGTGCCAGTGTTGGGCAATCTGGATAGAGCCAAATCTCTTTTTGACCAGAATTTCTTTGACAAGGCTGCTCTTGCTGTCGGCATTTTGCCAACACGGCGCGAATTGTTTGAGAGGTTAACCACCCTCGGCATACCTTTTGTGAACATCATCGATCCCTCCGCCATCATTGGCGTCAATGCAGGCATGGGAACTGGTAACATGATTATGGCATTCTGCCGGCTGGGGCCTGAGTCGCAAATAGGAGATAATAATTTTCTATCTGCGTATGTGAATATTGAACACCACAATAAAATGGGCTCGCATTGCACCTTCGGGCCCGGTGTCGCCATGTCAGGCGGGGTTACCATCGGCAGCAGTGTTCGCTTCGGTACCGGTATTTACATCGAACCCAGACTCACCATCGGAAGCAACTCAGTCATCGCTTCGGGCGTAACCTTAACTGCCGATGTCCCTGATAATACGGTCGTGCGCGCCAAAGCCAATTTTCACAATTAATCCACCGTGTTATAATCCAATGCAACGAACCATCTGTCACTGCCATACTCGCAGACAAAGGATTTTTGCAACCCATGCGTCAGGTCACATACAATGACTCCATCAGTGATTTAGAAATTCACCCACCTGGCACCTACCAGCCTTTTCGTGAACTTGCCCGTGAAAGTGCTTTTGTCCTTGACAGGTCTCAATTCGTCGAATTAACAGAATGCCCCGCCTGTGGCAGCCAAGAAATCACCCCGGCATTTGACAAATGGCGGTTTCATTATGCTGAATGCCAGCAATGCTCATCTTTGTTTGTCAGCAACCGGCCCAACCTGAGCCAGCTTTCCTGGTACCTGAATGAATCACCTGCAGCACTTTACCGGCAATCTTCTTCGTATATGCAAACCATGCAGACGAATTACGAACGACTGTCTGCCTACCGTGCCAGCTGGATCGATTCGATCGCCATTCGAATCCCGAAGAGAAAAACAATATCAATCCTCGATCTGGAAACCCGTTCCGCCAACTTCCTGACACTACTTAGCCAACAGGCAGAATGGGAGGTTTCGTCAGTGGCGCCCAGGTTTGCAGCGGAGTCAGACGAACAAAGCCGGGCTTATGACTTTCTTGATGATGTTAATGATGAATCTGTCAGTATCCTCACCGCCTTTGATATCCTCGAACATCAATACTCACCCCGAAAATTTTTTGAAACCATCAGGAAGAAATTGCAGTCTGGTGGTTTCCTCCTGATGACCACCCGTGTGGGCAGTGGTTTTGATATCCAGATCCTGGGAGAGTATTGCCCGACCATTGTACCCATCGAACACCTGAATCTGCTATCAGTAGAAGGAATCAAGTTGTTATTACGTGAACACAATCTCTCTATCTTCGAAATATCAACGCCCGGTCAACTGGATGTTGAAACCGTCGCTGCCACGTATCAACAGACTCCTGAATTGGTATTGCCCAAAAGTGTCAGGTACTTCTTTGATAACCGTGATGACCTGGCAAAACAAAATCTGCAACAATTCCTCCAGGCGAATTTGTTAAGTTCGCATCTGCGTCTGGTAGCACAAAAAAAGGACTGAACTTATGGCTGATCTGGTTACTTTGTTTAATGCCACCCATTCAAGCGCGCAATTTGCCAGCGCATACCTTGCCTATCTGGCAGATATCCTCCAGGCAATTGATGTTTCCATCATCGAGCAAATCATAGACGCGTTCTCAACCGCTGCAGAGAACGAAAAAACCATTTACTTTTTGGGCAATGGCGGCAGTGCGGTAACCGCCACACACTTTGCTTCCGACATGGCGGTAAACACCCGCACCAACCAACACAAACCTTTACGAGCTGTTTCACTGGTGGATAATTTGGCTTTACTCACCTGTGTCAGTAATGATGAAGGCTTCGAGAACATTTTCATTCGCCAATTAGAAATTTTTATGCAGCCTGGTGACATCGTGGTAGGCCTGTCGGTGAGTGGTAACAGCCCCAATGTCGTCCATGCCTGTCAATACGCCAAAGACAACGGCGCGACGGTGATTGCCTGCACAGGATTCAGTGGCGGGAAAATTGGCAGTCTGGCTGACATCCATTTCCATATCCCCACCCCACTGGGTGAATATGGGCCGGTAGAAGATATCTTCCAAATCCTCGACCACCTGATCTATACCTATCTGCGCCTGTCAAGGGTTGGTTCTCTTTCCCATTGACCTGAAATCAATCATGCTATCAAAGCTCTCACTACACCCCAAAAAGAAACCTTTCAAGCTGCCCATTAAAGTGGGTATTGTTGGTATGGGAAAGATGGGTGGGATTCGTTACGAGGAGGCAACTAAGAATCCCAACCTCTCTGTTGCTGCCCTGTGTGACGTTGTTCCCGGTTTGGAAAAAACCTATCCTGACCAGATTATCTATGATGATTACCGCAAGTTGATTGTTGAGGCAGATATTGATGCGGTCATCATCTGTACCTACAACCACATTGCGCCGCAGGTGGTCAAGGCAGCGCTGAAGGCGGGCAAGCACGTCTTCTGCGAGAAACCACCTGCACGCACGATTGAAGAAATGCTATCGGTGATCGAGGTAGAACAAGCCCATCCCGAATTGGTCTTAATGTATGGATTCAACCACCGTAAACATTATTCCATCATGGAAGCCAAACACATGATCGATGCTGGCCATTTCGGCAATATCCTTTGGATGCGTGGGGTCTATGGAAAAGCTGGCGGACTCTATTACCCGGACTCCTGGCGCAATGACCTTGAACTCTCAGGTGGCGGCATTTTGATCGACCAGGGTATCCACATGGTGGATTTGTTCTTGTATTTTTGCGGTGATTTCCAGCAAGTTCAAAGCCTCACCACCAACTCTTACTGGCAGGTGCCGGTAGAGGACAATGCCTTCGCTATCTTACGCAACGACAACAACCAGGTTGCATTGCTGCATTCATCAGCCACCCAATGGAAACACACTTTTTCGCTTGAAATCTGCCTTCAGAATGGGTATATAAACCTGAACGGAATCCTGTCATCTACCAGAAGCTATGGAGACGAAACTTTGACCTATGCGCGGCGGGAGTTTGAAAACAAGACCCGCTCGTTGGGAAAACCCCGCGAGGAAACCATTTACTTTGGCATCGATGATTCGTGGCGCCTTGAATTTGAAGATTTTGTCGCCGCCATCATCAATGACCAACCATTGGCATCCGGCAATTCTGCGGACGCCCTGCGCGCATTGGCGTTGGTCCACCAAATTTATGCCAACAGCCCGGTCTGATATAATTCTGCCAGTCATTATGGACAAATTACATTTACACCCCCATCAGCAAATGTTATCACGCTCAGATCGGTTGCGCATTAAAGGCCACCAACCCGCCGTATTATGGTTCACAGGCCTTTCAGGCAGCGGGAAATCAACCATTGCCAATCTGGTTGAATACCAGCTAAATCAAATCTATCTTGCCCATACCTACTTGCTGGATGGCGACACAGTTCGCACCGGGTTGAACAAAGACCTGACTTTCAGCGAAGCAGACCGCCATGAAAACATCCGCCGCATTGGCGAAGTGTGCAAATTGTTCAACCAGGCTGGTTTATTGGTGTTAACCGCCTTTATCAGCCCTTTACACGCTGACAGAGACCAGATAAGGGCACTGCTGCCCGCCGGTGAATTTATTGAAATATTCGTTGATTGCCCCCTGCGGGTTTGCGAGCAGCGCGACCCCAAAGGACTGTACCAAAAAGCGCGTGCCGGAATCATCACCAACTTCACCGGCATTGATGCTGCCTATGAACCCCCGCAACATCCTGAAATCCACCTGTTTTCCGCAGAAAAGACCCCCGAACAATGCACTCAGGATGTGATAGACTACCTGTGCGAAAAGAACATCATTCATCACAGTATCAATCCTAAACAATGACTGGAAACCACATGGATCATTTACAGGAATTAGAAAATATCTCCGTTTACATATTTCGTGAAGCCTATGCCAATTTCAAAAATCTTGGCATGCTATGGTCAATGGGCAAAGATTCGACAGTACTTTTGTGGCTGGCACGCAAAGCGTTCTATGGCCATGTTCCCTTCCCACTGATCCATATCGACACGCATTTCAAAATTCCCGAAATGATCGAATATCGTGACCGCATCGTTCGCGAGTGGAAAATCAACATGATCGTTGGCAGCAATGAACAGGCGTTGGAGAACAAGCAGACCTTCCCCGATGGTGCCATTGACCGAATCAGTTGCTGCCAGTTGTTGAAAACCGAAGCCTTGCGCGGTGTACTCACCGGTGATGGCGTTCGGTATCGCTTCAACCATGCCCTCGGCGAGTACCAGCGTGAGGAGAACCCCGAACCATTTACCGGGGTGATCGTTGGCGCCCGCGCTGATGAAGAAGGCTCTCGCTCTAAAGAACGCTATTTCTCACCGCGCGACCGCCAAAATGAGTGGCACATTGCGGAACAACCCCCTGAATTTTGGAATCAATACAAAACCGATTTTGCCCCCGGCACCAATGTCCGCATCCACCCCTTGTTAGATTGGACTGAGATCAATATCTGGGAGTACATCGAAAGAGAAAAAATCCCCACCGTTTCTCTATATTACAACCAGGGTGAAGGCACCCGTTACCGTTCTCTGGGTTGCTATCCCTGCACTTTTCCGGTTAACTCAGAAGCACGCAATGTGCGCGAGATCATCGAAGAACTAAAGACAGGCCGCTTCTCCAAAATTGCAGAACGTGAAGGTCGTGCGCAGGACAAAGAAGATGGCGGCGGCCTGGAATCATTACGACGTGAAGGATACATGTAAACATGGCAGCAAGCACCGAACCAACCAATAACGAACAAATGAACATCGTTTTTGTCGGCCATGTCGATCATGGGAAAAGCACCGTGGTCGGCAGGTTGCTGGCCGAAACCGGCTCTCTGCCTGATGGAAAACTGGAGCAAATCCAGGCACGATGTGAACGCGAGTCACAGCCTTTCGAATACGCTTATCTGATTGATGCCCTGAAAGAAGAACAGGCACAATCGATCACCATCGATGCTGCCCGCGTCTTTTTCCATTCAAACAAACGCCATTACATCATCATCGATGCCCCTGGCCATATCGAATTCATCAAAAACATGGTAACTGGCGCCTCACGTGCTGAAGCGGCCGTGCTGGTCATCGATGCCAAAGAAGGCGTGCAGGAAAACTCGCGCCGCCACGGCTATTTGTTATGGATGCTGGGGATCCGCCAGATTGTAGTATTGATCAATAAAATGGACCTGGTCGATTTTGATGAAGGGGTTTTTAAAAACATAGTTGCAGATTATCAGCAATTTTTGGATGAGTTGGGCATCAAACCTATGTTCTACATCCCGGTCAGCGGCATACAGGGCGCAAACATTGCGGTTCACAACGAGGATACTGCCTGGTATCAGTCCGAGACCTTATTGGACGCGTTGGATTCTTTCCAGAAAGCCTCTCCGCCAGTCGATCTACCCTTCCGCATGCCTGTGCAGGATATTTACAAGTTCACACAATATGGTGATTCACGCCGTATCGTCGCCGGTAGCGTCTCGTCAGGAAAACTGGCGATTGGCGACCGGGTTATCTTCTATCCATCAGGAAAAGTATCCACTATTAACTCTTTTGAAGCCTTCGCAGCTGAACAGCCTGGTGAAGTTATGAGTGGTTCCGCCACCGGCTTCACCCTGACCAAACAAATTTACATCCAGCGCGGCGAAATCGCCAGCAAAGTGGATGAACAACCCCCCTATGTTTCAAAACGACTGCGTGTCAGTTTGGTCTGGCTGGGGCAAAAACCCATGGTTCCCCAAAAGCAATATCATTTGAAACTGGGCACCGCCAAGGTCCGCTGCACCATCGAACATATCGATAAGATCATTGACGCCTCCGATTATTCAAGCACGGAAAAAGACCGCATCGAACATCATGATGTCGCTCAATGCGTCCTTCTGCTTCACGCCCCCATCGCTTGCGATCTCTCAGAAAGCCTGGCTGACACCAGCCGTTTTGTCATCGTCGATGACTATGAAATCCGCGGTGGCGGCATCGTTTTGGAAGCCTTGCCTGATGAAGGCAGTCAAATTCGCGAAGCCATCTTTTTACGTGAACGCAAATGGATCGACAGCGCCGTTTCAATGTACCAGCGTTCAGAGCGTTACAACCAGCGCTCATGCTTGATCATCGTCACCGGCACAGAAGAAAGCCGGCGCAAAGAAGTAGCCCATCAACTGGAGAAATCCCTCTTTCAATCAGGAAAATTCGTGTACTTTTTGGGTATCGGCTCTGTCATTTATGGTGTGGATGCAGACTTAAAATTATTTGCCGCCACCGATGACCCGCAAGAACACATGCGCCGTCTCGCAGAAATCGCTCACATCTTCATCGATGCCGGGCTTATTTTGATTGTTACAGCACGCGAAATTGACCAGGCAGACCTCAATCTGATACGTTCCAGCATTGGTAATGAACGAGTAGAAGTGGTGTGGAATGGCAGTCGGGTTACAACGGACATCAATCCCGATTTTCAGATCGATGACGACGATGACCTCAACACTTCAGTGACATCGATTAAGGGACTGTTGATGGAACACGGGGTTATTTTTGCCCCTTAAGATTGACGCTCAGATCCTCAACTTATGATTTGTTCTGCTCTATAGCCTGTAACTTTTCTTCAAGGGCATCGATCTGGTCGATTAATCGCTGCAAATCCTGCAAAGTTGCAGCAGGTTGGTCATCTTCAGTTTTCACCAGGGCCGGATGAAGGCGTGGATCAGTCAACATATCTACCAACCTTTTTCTTTCCATCTCACTGATGCGGTTCTGCTTCTTTAAGATTTGCAATCTGCGTTCGACTTCATTATCCGTGTAATTAATCGGATCCAAAAAGGCACGGATGCTCTCACTCATCGTATGAATGGTCAACCCGCTTAGTTGCACCATGCGCTGCAACAGAACCTGAGGGATGCTTCCCAGGTCTTGTTTCTCTTGTTGCGCCAAAATCTGTGTCAGCGTTGCCGTGGTAATATCTTCCCCACTGGCATGGTCAATCACC
>DSBE01000377.1 GCA_011053085.1 Chloroflexota bacterium | reverse complement strand
GGCGCCCACCAGACCGATAAGCTATCTGAACTTGTCTGTTCAAACTCATTGGGTTCAAAACTGCCTGATCGTGCTACTGGTTTGTTGCAAGAAGAAATCCAACGTATGGGTTCTTTGATACTATCTTGTGCATATCAAACCCAGGTTCCTGCTGGCAGTGCTTTGGCAGTCGACCGTGAAGCGTTCGCAGACCTGGTAACCCAGAAAATCCAGGCCCATCCCAATATCGAGATCATTCGCGAAGAAGTCACCGAAATTCCTGACGATGTCTGCATCATTGCCAGCGGCCCCTTGACCTCACCCTCTCTTGCCAGCGTTATCCAATGCCTGTTGGATGATGAGGGCATGGCCTTTTTTGATGCCATCGCCCCTATCGTCGCTGCTGATTCAATCAACATGGATATTGCTTTCCGGGCTTCGCGTTATCAACGCGGAGAACAACAACAGGGTGATTATATCAACTGCCCTTTCACCGAAGAACAATATCATCACTTTATTCATGAGTTAATCAACGCCCAGCGCATACAGCTAAAATCCTTTGAAGCAGCCATTACAGATGGCGTAAGAGCTGGTATGCATACCTTTTTTGAAGGCTGTTTACCGATCGAAATCATGGCTGAACGCGGTAGCCAATCACTTGCCTTTGGTCCGATGCGGCCCATTGGCATTTTCAATCCACACACAAACCATCGCCCTTACGCAGTGGTCCAACTCCGCCAGGATGATCTTAGCGGTAGTTTGTTTAACCTCGTCGGATTTCAAACCAATCTGACCTATTCAGAGCAGAAACGCATCTTCAGACTGATTCCTGGCCTGGAAAACGCAGAATTCCACCGGTACGGCCAAATGCATCGCAACACCTTTATTGCCTCACCAAAATTTCTCACCTCAACATTACAATTAAGAGAAAACCAGAGAATTTTCTTTGCGGGTCAAATCACAGGTGTCGAAGGCTACATCGGTAACGCCGCAACCGGCTTGTTGGCTGGCATGAATGCAGCCAATTTAGTATTCGATCAACCTTTGATTAAAATGCCTCCTGATACCATGTTAGGCGCACTGGTGAACCACATAACCACAGCGCCACTGGTTACCTTTCAGCCCATGAAGGCCAATTTCGGCATCCTTCCGCCATTGCCAGAAGAGATCAAAGGAAAACGCAACCGGGCTACTGCTTATGCCGAAAGGGCAATACGTTCATTGGAAACCTGCCTGGCTTCTGTTGACAACCACGTAAAATAACCCCACTGTTATAACATTCATGCTACACTAAAACCGTTGAATTGATCGTGTTCATTAAGGCAGGAGAGACATGCGACTTACGGAAGCTGAATGGTTAAACAACCATAAATCAACCTGGGTGTCACAAGCACTGGAAGCAACCGGTTGGGGGGTTGGTCAAAGAGAATCAATCCTGGATTTGTTGGATGAATTTTTCGATGTTATGATCGAAGCAATTGACACGCGAGATCCTTCTACCAGCAATACCATGATCAAACGCTGGATTGACCAGGCTCTTCCCAGCGAGTTGCTGGGAGAAAAAATCTCCGTAATCATGTTTCTTAAGCAGTTAATGCAAGCAACGTACATAACTTGTCAAACTTTCCTCTCCGGAAATCGCCTAACCGTAACTTATGAAAATGTTGTTAACTTTTTTGTATATGCGTTTCAATATGCCAGTGAATATCAAGCGCAAGTAAACATTAAACAAGCTGATGTCAATATTGCGGCTATCGAGAGAGGCTCCCAGCGTTTAGAATTGAGCAAATCCGCCTTCATCGAAATTACAGCCCATGAGTTGCGGACACCGATCTCATTAATCAAGGGCTATGCCAACATGCTGCAGTCGAGTATTCCTCTTGATGCCGAACACGAACCTGAACAACGCCTGGTCAATGGCATCAACCAGGGGGTAAATCGGCTGAATGAGATCATCAACAACATGCTTTTGGTGGCGATGATCGACAACAACCGTCTCGATTTGAGCTTGCAGCCAGTTTGGATAGGAAAAATTCTGCAGGGCATACATGAAGAACAAGAAAAGTCTTTCAGCCGTAGAAACATAAAATTCTACTTAAAAGGCAGTGGTTCTCGCGAAAAAATGATTGTCGGCGACCCATTCAGGTTGCGTCAGGCCTTGGAAAATATTATAACCAACGCCATTAAATTCACACCTGATGGCGGAAAAGTGACTGTCACCTTACGCGATTCGAACAACAAGTTTATTATCGAAATCGAAGACAACGGAATTGGTATCTCCAAAACCAACCAGATTCGTTTGTTCAATAAATTCAATTATCTGGGTGATATTTCTCATTATTCAACGACCAAAACAGATTTCAAAGGCGGAGGGCCCGGTTTAGGCCTCTATATCGCTAAAGGCATTATAGACGCTCATCACGGTAGCATCAATGTGTATTCACCCGGATATGATGAAGAACGATTCCCCGGTACTACCTTCACCATAACCCTGCCGATGAAACCACCTCATCAGATCAACCTGAAATAGAAAGATAAAGAGCATGAATTTTTCACCTGCTGACCGAATCGCATCTTTTCAGTCGTATTATTTTGGGCGATTAGGCGAAACCATACAATCGCTGCGCAAACAAGGCAGAGACATCATCCGTCTGGATATCGGGTCTCCAGACCTGCCGCCAACCAGCGAAATTATTGAGACGCTCTATAACTCAGCAAAGCTACCCACAACCCATGGTTATACCATGCACAACGGTACCCAGAAATTTCGCAACACTGTAGCTGTATACCTGCTGAACCGTTTTGAAATCAGCCTGGATCCTGAAAGCGAAATCCTGGCTTTGATTGGCTCAAAAGAAGGTTTGTTCAACCTTTCGCAGGCTTTTCTCAACCCTGGCGATATCGTTCTGGTGCCTGATCCTGGTTATCCCGTTTATTCAGCCGCAGCCAAAATTGCCGGCGCTACAGTTGTAACCATGCCTCTCTTAAAGGAGAACAATTATTTACCAGACTTGCAGGCAATACCACAAGAAATTGCCCTGAAAGCCAAAATGTTGTGGTTGAACTACCCCAACAATCCAACCGGGGCAATCGCCACACCAGATTTTTATCGTGAAGCGATTGATTTCGCCCGACAGAATCACATCTTGCTTGCGTCAGATGCGCCTTATACTGATGTGTGCTTTGACGGTTACACGGCGGACAGCATCCTCCAAATCCCAGGCGCGAAAGAAGTAACCGTCGAGTTCAATTCACTCTCAAAGACCTACAACATGGCCGGATGGCGGGTTGGTTTTGCAGCAGGCAACGCCCAGGTACTTGGCTACCTCAAAACCTACAAGTCTCAACAGGACTCTGCCAATTTCCTGCCTACCTTGGAGGCTGGTGCCTATGCACTTACATCAGACCAATCATGGCTGGACGAGCGCAATGAAGTCTATCGAAAAAGACGCGACATCATTTTGGCCGGTCTTAACGCGATCGGGCTATATCCGAAGAGACCCAAAGCAGCCCTGTATGTCTGGTCACCTATTCCCGAAGGATTTACAGATTCCTCAGATTTTTGTGGCCAATGCCTGCAAGAAATTGGGGTGAGTTTTGCGCCGGGCATCCTTTATGGGAACCATGGAGAAGGAAATTTTCGCATTAGTTTTGGTTGTGAAACACAAAAAATTGAAGAGGCGATGCATCGATTGCGGACCTGGTTGTTGTCTCAGGTATAATTGATTGTATGAATAAAATTAACACCTTGCCCACCCGGGCACCAAGGCAAAAAGCATTCCTTGTGGGAGTGGACTTTGCCACAGAAAAAACCCTGTTGCCGGTTGAAGATTCCTTGGAAGAATTGGCTCTTCTGACTGAAACAGCAGGGCTTGAAGTCGTCGGTGAAATCTTTCAAAAATTAACACGGCCAAACGCATCCACTTATATCGGAACCGGCAAATTGCAAGAAGTAATCCTGCTGGTAGAAGAATTTCATGCCGATGTCATCATCTTCGATAACGAGCTCTCTCCGCGCCACCTTCGTGAAATTGAAAAACGGCTTGAAGAATCGTTGGGCGAAGACCGCATCCACGTTATTGACCGCACAGCACTGATATTGGATATCTTTGCTTTGCATGCCAATACCAGCGAGGGCAAACTCCAGGTTGAATTAGCTCAATACCAATACCGGTTACCCAGATTGACACGCGCATGGACCCACCTGGCACGTCAGGCCGGCGGTTCTGGCGGTCGTTCCGGCAGTGGCGGTGTTGGCTTGCGTGGCCCTGGTGAAACCCAATTGGAAATTGACCGCCGCGAAATCCTTCGTCGAATCAGCTTCCTCAAAGACGAACTGGAAAAAGTCCGTGCCCATCGTGCCCGCCATCGCAAAGCGCGGAAAATACAACAAATTCCGACGGTCGCCCTTGTTGGCTATACGAATGCAGGTAAGTCCACTTTGTTGAACCTCCTGACCGATGCCAGGGTTTATGTTGCCGATAAATTGTTCGCCACCCTCGATCCGACTACTCGTAAGGTCATTCTGCCCTCCAATACCGAAATTTTACTGACTGACACGGTTGGTTTTATTCAAAAATTACCAACTGACCTTGTCGCCGCCTTTCGCGCCACCCTTGAAGAGATTAGCGAGGCGGATTTACTGCTGCATGTGATCGACATATCCCACCCAAACGCTATTGTTCAATATGAATCCGTTATGGAAACATTGAGTGACATCGATTGCGCAGATATTCCGACCCTGACGATCCTGAATAAGATTGATTTACTCCCTCATGATTACACTGAAACGAAATTTTCTGATGTTTTTAAAAATCCAATATTTGTTTCAGCCACGCATAATATCGGCACGGAAGAATTACTGCAGAACATCGAAGATGAACTTTTCTCCTCCTATATTCACGTTGTTGCTTTTGTTCCTTATCAAGAAGGACAATTGATATCGTTCTTCCATGAGAACGGCAATGTAACCGACATCAAAAATTTAGCCGAAGGTATCGAAATATCCGGTCAACTGCCTTCACGATCAGTTGCTCAATTTCAACCTTATATCACCAAAATCCAACATAAACAACGGTCAACAGAATGATGGAAATACTTTCAAAAATTATTGACAAATTGTCTGCATTTTTCGCTGCACGCAAAGGCCTTCTACCCCTACTGGGCATCGGGATGGTCATTCTGAACTTCCTGCTACCGCTGCTAACACAGCACTTCATCGCTACCAGCGACCTGTTCCTGCATCTTGGCATTATTGTGGCAGTTCTGGGTATCATGCTCGCCTGGGCTCTATAATCAATTTGCATACCTAAATAAACACAAACAAAGCGGGTTGATGCGATCAACCCGCTTTCAATTTTTAACTAAGAATAAATTATTCAGACGCTACGCTGATTACTTCGCGCCCCTGGTAATAGCCACAGCTTGGGCAGACCGTATGCGGAAGACGCATCTCACCGCAATTACCACATTGGGTCAGATTGGCAGTTTTGAGGGCGTCATGGGCTCTGCGTCGATCACGCCGACCTTTGGATACTTTTCTCTTTGGAAGTGGGGTCATGCTAAAAACTCCTGTTTAAGATGTTTAATTATTGCATTTATTCTTTTGCCAATAGCTGAAGAATTATAGGTGAATTGACAGCAGTTGTCAAGCAGATAGTCAGAGCGTGTCAGCGCAAAGTAGTAATGTCCTAATCTGGCAAAGTTAAATTGTCCTATTGGAGGACATACAACATGACAAGGACAATCGCAATGACAGAAAAAGAACTACACCGAAAAACGATACTGGAAAAAGCGGAGGAACTACGGATTACACAAGTAACCCGCCTCTATTCATCCCCTACGCGAGCAGTTGGCGAGCGATGTGATGCTGTCATCATATCGTTTCAACCAGAAATAGATGTACGATCTGGATTTGCTGTGGCGCCGCGATGCCCGCGCCACGCCTTGCGCCGGGGTAAATTTCACCAATGACTTACGATAATTCATTTCTTGTGTTATGGTTGTCATAGCAGGTTGTGTTGACCTCCGTTTTGTTGGGTTGGCGCTTTAACAATAACGAAGATCTCCGCTTCCTGCTATTCTTTTTGCTCGCTTTGTCCAATATGTATTGTAAACCTACACCTTGATATTGAATAAATATCGATAACGCTTGCAAATCATCTGTGCATGCGATATAATCGACATCGTTATCGGGCGGTTAGCTCAGCTGGTTAGAGCGTTGCGTTGACATCGCAAAGGTCGTAGGTTCGAGTCCTATATCGCCCATATCTATATTAAAAACACAAAGACCAGGAATAGTAACTGGTGACGAATTTGACAGAAACGTGAAGTCATAGGCTGAAAACTTCACCTGAATTCAACCGGTGAAAACCACCTGCGAGTGGAAACCAGAAATCAGTAAGGAATCCGGTTCGTTCCGTTATCAACGTATAAAGATGATGAACAATGCTTCATCAATTTGGGTGGAACCGCGTGTGAACAGCTCGCCCCATGTGGGTGAGTTTTTTTTGTTAAAGGAGAAGCAAATGGCAAACAAATTGAATGAATCTATGGCAGACGAAAAGTTACATAAATTACGGCACTCGGCTGCGCATGTAATGGCGCAAGCGGTATTGGACCTCTTTCCGACCGCAAAATTCGCCATTGGACCGGCGATTGAAAATGGGTTTTACTATGATTTTGATCTACCGAGACCATTATCAGCAGAAGATTTAGAGCAGATTGAATCCCGCATGAAGGAAATCATCAAGCAAAGACACACCTTCGAAAAACAGGTGGTCTCAGCCGAGGAAGCCAAACAACTCTTCAAAGACCAACCTTATAAAATCGAATTGATTGAAGGTTTGGAACAGGGCGGTTTTGACGAGCACGGCGACCCTATTGAAGAGAAACCCGAAATCTCTATCTACAAAAGCGATACCTTCATTGACCTTTGCCGTGGCCCGCACGTAGATCACATGGGCCAGATCAACCCCAAAGGCTTCAAGCTGATGAGTGTCGCCGGCGCCTACTGGCGCGGCGACGAGAAGCGTCCTATGCTTCAACGAATTTATGGTACCGCCTGGTCAGACCCCAAAGACTTGAAGGAATATCTTTGGAAGATCGAAGAAGCCAAAAAACGCGATCACCGCCGCCTTGGTAAGGATCTGGACCTGTTTTCCATCAATGACGAAATCGGACCCGGGCTTATCTTGTGGCACCCCAAAATGGGTCTCATGCGCAAACTTGCTGAACATTTCTGTGATGAAGAACATATGAAAGCTGGTTATGATTTTGTCTATACCCCCCATATTGGCAAAGCCAGCCTGTGGGAAACCAGCGGACACCTGGGGTTCTACAAAGAGAACATGTATGCCCCTATTGAAGTGGATGGTCAGGAATACTACCTGAAACCCATGAACTGCCCCTTCCATGTTCACATCTACAAAAGCCGCATCCGCTCCTACAAAGAACTCCCCATGCGCTTTGCAGAAAATGGCACCGTGTACCGCTATGAGCGCTCTGGAGTTTTGCATGGCATGCTGCGTGTGCGTGGCCTCACCCAGGATGATGCGCACCACTTTTGTGTGCCTGAGCAGATGCCTGATGAGATTGATTTCGTCTTAAATTTCTCGCTGCACATCTTGCGCTCTTTCGGGTTTGTCGATTTCAACGCATATCTGAGCACCCGCCCCGAAAAATTTGTCGGTGAAGTCTCCCGCTGGGAAGATGCCGAAGAAGCCCTCGAATTGGCCCTGCAGCGCGCGGATATCCCCTACCAGGTGGATGACGGTGGCGGTGCATTTTATGGCCCGAAGATTGACATCAAAGTGAAAGATGCTTTGGGTCGTGAATGGCAGTTATCAACCATTCAGTTCGACTTCAATTTGCCGGAAAGATTCGATATGACTTATGTCGGTGAAGACGGTCAGACACATCGCCCCTATATGATTCACCGCGCATTACTCGGTGCTTACGAACGCTTCTTTGGCACCCTGATCGAACACTTTGGTGGCGCCTTTCCTGTTTGGTTATCGCCGGTTCAGGCAATTTTGATTCCCATTGCTGATCGACACAATGACTACGCGCATAATGTGGCCGAAAAGATGAAGGCCGCCGGGCTGCGAGTACAGGTTGATGACCGCACAGATCGTATGAATGCCAAGATCCGTGATGCTCAGAACCAGAAAATCCCTTACATGTTGGTAATTGGCGACCAAGAGATTGAGGCTGATTCTGTAGCCGTACGCAAACGCTCCGGCGAAAATCTGGGAGCCATCGAAACAGCCGCATTCATTGAGATGATCAATAACGATATTGCGGAAAAAAAATAACCTTTTTACAAATGTCATAGCGGTCGCTGCTCTAGTGAGCAGTGACCGCTTGTTTGTCGTCTAACACATCACGAATTTCTTTGGCAATAGCAAGAAATTCTGTTGAGTAGCGAATATCTGCCAATCTTGGCCGTGGGAATGGGTTATGTATGGTTTTCAATATCCTGGCAGGCCTTGCAGATAGTATAAGAATTTTATCCGACAGCAAGATAGCTTCGGATATGGAATGCGTCACCATGATAATGCCTTTTTTTCGCTCTGACCACACCTGCAGCAGCTCATCCGCCATCTGTTCGCGTGTCAATGCGTCCAAAGCGCCGAATGGCTCATCAAACAACAGGTAATCTGGTTCATGGATTAACGATCTGGCAAGCGCCACTCTTTGCGCCATTCCACCGCTCAATCCCTGTGGATAATATTGCTCAAATCCTTCCAGGCCGACTATTTCAATCCAACGCTTAACCCTTGACCTTCTCTCTACTTTATCAACCTTTAAAAGCTCTAACGGCAAAGAAAGATTTTGGGTGACTGTGCGCCAGGGCAGCAGCGTAGGTTCTTGAAACATCATGCCCAATCGAGGAGGATCACTAACAAATCCATCATGAATCACACTGCCAGAGCTGGGTTCCCTCAAGCCGGCAATGATTTTTAGCAAAGTCGATTTTCCGCAACCCGAAGGCCCCAGGATACATACAAATTCATTGTCCACAAGATCAAAGCTGATTCCATCGATAATCGGCAGAATGCCAGCCTCTTCGACAGCTTCAAAGAATACATCCTGGACAACGATTCTCGGCATCCTTTTTTCTCCTAATCCTCGATTAATTCATTTATAAACAAATCCTCAACACGAAGGTTATCCCCAGCGAGTCCGATCGCAGACATCAAAGTCAACGTATTGTCCCAGGCATCATCATCCGACCTGCCTTTCTGCTCAATGTTCCATATATCAATGGAAGCCAACAACACCTGGTATTGAAAGGTCTGATCATTCTCCAAGTTGGGTACATATTGTTTACAAAGCTCGTAAGCTTCTTCAGGATTATTCACTACAAAAGCCACCCCGCTGTTGGTTGCCTCAATGAAATTTTGAAGAAATTCTGGGTCATTTTCAACCAAGCTATCATTCGTCACAATACCGTTACCAACCAGCAGCAGATAATCGGAAAGAGCAAAGGTAACCAATTCATACCCTTGCTCGTTCAATACTACCGGTTCGTTGGTTAAGTACACCACAGCGGCATCCACTTTTCCCTGGCTTAACAATTCCGCCTGTGTGAAACCGATTACATCAAGTCGAATAGATTCTGGGTCAAACTCACCAATCGATTCGAATCCTTTGTAGGCAATATAACTCGCACCTTGCAGCGCAGGGATGCCGATGATCTTCCCGGTCAGGTCAGACAATTGGTTTATCCCGCTGGTTTTTAGGGCAGTAATGCCCACCGGGTAATCCTCAAACCAGTTATAGACATACACCACGGGCAAGCCCTGGGTCTGTGCCAATACCACTTGCTCGCCAGAAGCGATCGCAACTTTATATTCTCCCGACCCTACCAGACTGACTGCGTCAATTTCATAACCATATAGTAATTCTACATCGTAGCCATATTCCGCATAATACCCATTGTGAATGGCGGCATAGAATGGCGCAAATTGAACCGAAGGGATGAATCCGACCGGTAGGACAACTTTTTCCAATGCCTGTTTATCCGCTCCGCATCCTACCAAGACCAGAGATAACAACAAAATGAATATCAACCGACTAAAAGGTTTCATTGTTCTCCATTATATTGCCTGTATGCAGCAAAAACCGCTCAAGTATTTCAACGAAATTATAAAGACTCAACGCCAAAACAACCAGAATGGCAATGATAGCAAAGACATACGCCGTGTCATATTGCCCGCGAGCCAGGTTGATCAAATAGCCCAAACCTCTGTCAGCACCCAAAAATTCACCAACCACCGCACCGGTCACCGACAGTGTAGCGCCAATTTTCAAGCCGTTCAAGAAAATCGGCAGCGTAGCAGGTATTTCCAGATAATATAAATAATCCCTGTTTCCTGCGCCTAACGTGCTTAGCAGTGCACGATAATTTGGCGGAAGGTTTTTAAGGCCGTGAACGGTGTTTACCAATACCGGAAAAAAGATGATGATGGCACACACCAATATCTTCGACCAAATCCCCGGACCCAACCATAGCACAAATAACGGTGCGATGGCAACCACTGGAATCGCCTGGCTGGCGGCCAGAATCGGAGCGATAAATTCTTCGACTCTACGTGAATGCGCAATCAAATAACCCATGACAATCGCAAAGAGGCTGCCAAACAACAAACCGGATAAGAATTCCAAAACCGTCACCCCAATATGATACAGCAATCTACCACGGTTGATGCCTTCAAGAAATCTGTCGGCGACCAATCCTGGTGATGGAAGAATAAATACTGGCAAATTGGTCAGCCAAAGAAGCAAATACCAAATACCCAAGATGGCAAGGGCGGACGCCAGAATCATTCGTTTTTTGTAAAGCCAGCGTAAGAAACGTTTCATACAAAACCTGTTGAATAGCTTTTTTTTTAATGCTCAAAGATTAATCATACCACTGTTAAGCGCAACCCCCAGGATCATGATCCTGAGGGTTGATGAGTGCCTCCAGGGAGATTCGAACTCCCGTTTTAGCCTTGAAAGGGCTGCGTCCTGGTCCCCTAGACGATGGAGGCAACAACGGACGTTATTTTACCAAACACATACGAACCGGTCAAGCGATTGGTATCTTTCTTGTGCTATTAGCGGCGTTGGTTACGCTGCTCGAACCGGGTCATCACAGATCGATAGGCTGGTGTGGGTTCCTTTGGCGGTGTTGCCCTATCAGTATCTTTACTGAGCAAAAACCCAATGTCCTCAAAAATCCCAACCAATTCACCGCCCTCTTCTGAGAGAACAATAGGTACGCCGAAATTAATCGAATCAATAAAAGCCTGAGAGGCGTAAGGGATAAATATTTGAATTGGTTGCTTGAGTGCTTTTTCAATATTCTTTCGCGGTAAAATTCCAGCTTCAAAAGTCCGGTTCAAGACCAGCACGATATCCTTGTTTTCCTTATAGCCAAGATCGCCAAAAACATCCAGGGCGGCAATCGTCGCTCGCACGGAAGCCAACTCTGGACTCAATACAGCCAAAATCATGTCAGATTGATCCAGGCCCTGCAAGGTCAGATCTGAAAAATCCGAGGCCAAATCCAATACCACATAATCATACATTTCTTTGATGATTTCGATCACTTTTCCCGCTGCCACCGGTGTGATCAACTGCCCATCCGCCACCTTTCTGGGCGCAGCCAACACATGTACACCGTTCTCGCTTTTCAGCATCACGGCATCAACCACGTCTTTATCAAGATCATCCGACGGGATATGCGCCAGATCAAGCCAGGTGTTACGCAGAGACATGTTTAGTAGCAATGCAGCCTGTCCTGCAGCCATAGAGAGGTCGACCAGTGCCACATTCTTCCCCCATACCTGCGAGATTCCTGCTGCGATATTAGCAGCTATGGCGCTGACGCCAACCCCGCCGCGTAATGAAAAAACCGAAATAGTTTTTGCGTGTTTTTCGACCGTGGTGTCGGCCTTCGTTGTCCGCTGGCTGCTGCGTCGCATTAAGACCGCAATACGCGCTTGTAGTTCGGCTGGTTGAAACGGCTTTGTCAAATAATCATCCGCGCCAGCGTCAAAACCTTTGATCTTGTCATCCAGGGCATTATGCGCAGTCAGCATCATCACGGGAATGTGAGAAGTCTTTTTGCTTTCTCGTATCTTTGAACAGACCTCATACCCATCCATTATGGGCATACTTATGTCAAGAATGACCACATCTGGCAGCATCTTTGAGATCAATGGTAGCGCTTCAGCACCATTGGTGACAGTAGTCACCTCATAACCTGCCTGTTCCAGGGTTGTACTGACAACCTTCAGGTTGATCTCATTATCATCTACTGCAACGATTTTTCCAGCCATGTTCAGAATCCTACAAAAGAAATTGGTCTATAGTATTATAGACCAATTTTCCTACATGCATGAATAAACTTTTACTCACCAGAAAATATGACGTTAGTTCCTGCGATAATCTATGAACCGATAACCTACACCGCGCTCGGTTAAGATGTATTTTGGTTCGGATGGATTTTCTTCAAGTTTTTGACGCAAGTAATTAATGTAGAGACGTACGTAATGGGTTTCATCACGATACTCATATCCCCATACTTTTGCCAACAATTGGTCATAGGTCTGCACCCAACCCGCATTTTGCACCAGGTGGAATAGAAGGCGATATTCCGTCGGGCGCAATTTGATCAATTCGCCTTCGACCCACACTTCTCTCTTATCAAAATCCAGTTTCAAACGATCATCCACTTCTATCACATCGTGTCGTGACTGCCCCGATGCCTCAGTTCTGCGGATAACGGCTTTTGCTCTGACGACCAGTTCCCGCGGGCTGAAGGGCTTGGTAACATAATCATCTGCCCCCAATTCCAACCCCTTTACTTTGTCATCCTCTTCGCCTTTGGCGGTCAACATAATCACCGGTACCTGGCTGAATTCACGGATCATGCGCAACACTTCAAAACCATCAATATCAGGCATCATAACGTCCAGCATGACCAGGTCAGGCATGACATCGCGAAGGCGATTGATCGCTTCCATGCCATTATAGGCTTCTTCTACAATAAACCCATCATGCTCAAGATTCAACCTGATGAAACGCGCCATGCGCTGCTCATCGTCAACAACAAGAATTCTGCGATTTCGTAAATTTTCTTCCATGGCTACTCCCTCACAAAACTAATAATCTCTTCTTCTTCAGCGCCTGGCAGTATTTCGACAAAGTTGATTCGCTCATAGGGGAAAATGACCAGGGTTACTTGATTGTCCAGGTAATGAATATCTTTTCCATCACGCCTTCTGGGGTTCTTCAATATGATGAGGTTATCAGTGGCTGATGGCAGCTCATCCAATTCTGCTACAATCGGATCTTCATTCTTCACATGAACCAAAGCAAGTGGCATATTACACCTTTTGAATCCTTATGTTCATTCTTAACTTACCCAATCTTAACATACAATTCTCCGCCAGAACATACTCATTCCCCGGATACAATTCTTCTTCATCTAAAAAGGTGCGGTTAGAAGAATTCAGGTCAACCACTTTGAAACCTTCCTCCGTGAACTTAATCATCGCATGCTGGCGCGAAACCCCTTTTTCATACCCTTGATGATCTTCCATATCAAGATCCACCAGAACCTCATCGGCTGTTGGAACAATCCTCCCCAGGACATATTTCTCTTTTCCTTGTAGAGTTACCACTTTGTCTGTATCGGTAAAAGTCACCTGGATTAGGTATGATTGATATGATTCTTTCGGTTCCGCTTGTTCCACCCCCAAAAGTGTTGCCCCGCACTGCGAACAGAACATAGCTCCTTCAAACTCTTCATTTTTACAATTCGGACAGCGAATCATTTTAATTCAACTTTCTTCGTGGGTGCAGCCCGTATGGCGGGAGCTGTTACTGATGGCAATACCCTGGTGCCATATTTGATCTTTTTCTCACCCGAATCTGAATAATGCTGGTGTTCCTCAATGAAGTTTGATTCCTCCAAAACACTGGTTGCCAAAGCATCCTGGCCTTGTGCAGCCAATTGCCGTGCCAGGTTCTTCAGTGTATTAATACCCGTATCAATATCGCCTTGACGGATCAACTTGCGCGCAGCAGCCTGCATGCGATATAAACTAATATGATAAACCGATTGTAGCACTTTTCCATCCGGGACATTTCGGTTTTTCTTCTCCAAATCAAAAGGTACACCAAAGATCAAATTCTCTGTGCTCAATTCAGTATCCCCTGGCAGATGATGGGCGGAGAACGTCCCTCTGACCATGTCAAGGCGATTTAATGCGCCTGTAACCGGAGATATCTTTAACTCGAATAAAAATTCTAACTCCCGTGAGGCCCGCAACGAGCCCAAATGAAACGTGTTGCCATAAGCAAGCAGCGGGGTTACCCCGGCGGACATCCGATGTAATGAGGTGACCGCAACACACGGATGGGTATCGAATGAAAAAACGACTTGCGGAATTTCAATGATCTGAGACAGGGCCAGATACTTGCCCAAAAGGTCGCCAAATTCGCTCACCTCAGAAAGATAGGTAACTTCACCGCCCGAGTACCCAACCAGTTGATCAAGAAATTCATCATTCCACTCATCCCCCAAACCGAAGGCGGAAAAAATCACGCCCTCCTGGTTGGCGCTGCGAACCAGGCGCATACACATCTCATCATCACCGTAGGTTTGACCATCTGTCAATAATAACAGCAACGATGTGCTTTTTCGAAAGATGGGTGATCTCACCAATTGCACATATCCACGCTTTAACCCTTGATAAATTTCTGTGCCGCCTTCGGCATGCATACGCATCACATAACGAGTCAAGCTGCCAAAATCACCGATTTTTGTTGCACGAAGCAATGTATCTGCCCGGTCATTGAATACCACCAAGGACACATAATCATCCGGTGATAAATACTGATGCAAATTAACCAGGGTTCTCTTCACTACATCCAGCGCATAACCCTTCATCGAAGTAGAGGTATCTATGACCAGACACAGGTTAATCGGCAACCGCTGAAAGCCTTCCGGCAACTGGTATGTCAATTTCATCAACGCGTAGAAAACCTGCGTTTCTTTGATGACATTTAAATACTCGTTGCCATACTTAACAGAATGATTCAGCTTTATGATTGCCATATAAGTGTTTAGTGTACTTTGATTACGATGGCTGAAATGTTATCTGGACCCCCAGCTGCATTGGCGTCGGCTATCAACCTCTCACTTGCTTCCTGTGGATGGGCGCTACTGCTTACTATGGATTTGATTGTATCATCATCCACGCATACCGTCACCCCATCACTGCATAAGATCAGGTAGCCGGCTTGCGGAATTCTCCTGGTAGATAATTGTATGTCAACTGACTCATTCTGGCCCAGGGCTGAATACAATACATTTTTCTGATTGTAATTCCTCCCTTCTTCGAGACTCAATTGTCCCAAATCTACAAGCCGTTGCACCAGTGTTTGATCTTTGGTGAGTTGTTCCAAATCACCTTGTTCATCAATAAGATAAGCGCGCGAGTCACCTGCATGCCCGATCGTTAGATAATTCCCCAAAATGATCATGGCCGTCATCGTTGTTCCCCCGTCAGGGATCTCCACTAATAATTGCTCATTTATTCTACGCATACCATTTTCAAGTACTTCCTGAACCGGCTCCGGTTGACTGAATCCGGCAGGATTTACCATTGGGAGGAACAAATGACGCAGAACATGTTCAACCATGGCCTGAATAGCTCGTGAACTGGCTTCCTCGCCTTTTGCATGCCCCCCCATTCCGTCGGCAACAATGAACAAGCCAAAATTCAGGATACCATTGTCTGTTGCCAACAAAGTATCCATGGTGAATATGGAATCTTCATTGTGATCATATCGTTTCCCATAACTCTGACAAGCGCCAACAGTAAAAGCCATCGCAGGTTGAACATCTTGTATGGTCGTTTTGCTTGCGGATTCGTATGCCATTCTTCCCTCCTGCTAATAAACGGCGATCGCGTAGACATTATGATCAGTTGAACCAAACACAAGCACCCCGTTGTCTAGTGCTGGCCGCCCGGTGATATGACCCTGGGTTTGGAACTTCCAGAATAATTCTCCACTTTGCACATCCAGACAATAAATGCCACCGTCAGAATCACCGATATACACTCGATCATTGTCAGTAATTGGAGAGCCACTCACTTGCGATTCGGTCTGGTAACTCCATACCAACCGCCCGTTGTTTTTATTCACACAATATATTTTTCCATCGGCAGACCCCAAAAAGATATTGTCATTCAACACGATAGGAGAAGACACTGATCCTTTATCCATGCGAAATCGCCAGATAGCCCAGCCAGTTTTCGAGTCAATCGCATACAGGGTTGCATCCAAAGAACTGAAAAACAACATCCCTTCACTTTCGTCCAGGTATGGGTTCCCAAGGACGCCTCGTTTGGCGTTGAATCGCCATTTCATCATCCCGCCCATGTCTGTGCTCAGCATCTCTCCATCCATCCCCACATATATTACCCGGTCATCGGTAACAATGGGCTTTGTCCGTATGGGTGCCATCGCCTCCGCTTTCCATGAAGGCGTGCCCCCGGTAATCGAAATAGCATACAGATTGCAATCATCACTGCCGATGAAAACATGTTCATTGCGCACTGATGGCGAACCGCGCACCGGACCACGCGTCTGAAACGCCCACACACGTTTGCCACTGCCACTCTCAACAGCATACACATGGTGGTCTTCTGATCCAAAGAACAAAAGACTGCCATCAAAAGCGGGCATACTTACGATGCCTCCTTTGGCAGGATACTTCCACACAAATTTACCGTCAGCCGCATTGAGCTTGTAAACATTATGATCATAGGAGCCGATGTAGACACTTCTGTTCGAGATTACCGCCGAACCGCGTACTTCATCCTCACAGCGAAATGTCCAGATCGGTTTTATCAATTGCTCTGCTGGCGTTTGGCCTTTTGATTCACCCTTCGTCTGGGTCGCAACAGTAAAAAGGGAATCGACAGGTGACAACAAACCCGTCTCGCTGCCTGCACGAATGAGGGCATCACGCATTTCCTTGGCTGTGCTATAACGATCACCAGCATTGTAAGAAAGTGCCTTCTCCACAATAGTAACCATTTGATCAGTGACAGCAGGATTGAACTTTTTGATAGGCCGCTGCTCAAAGGTAAACGGAGGTTCAATGGTGGGATCATGTCGTGTGAATAAATGATGAAGTGTTGCTCCCAGCGCATATATATCAACACTGGGGGTTGCCTCTCCTCGATACTGCTCTGGCGGCGCATACCCTTCAGTACCGATAATGGTTCCCTTTTGGCCAAGCTGGAACGTTTTCGCGATACCAAAGTCAATCAAAACCACATTACCTTGTTGGTTGATCATGATATTGGATGGTTTTATATCTCGAAAGATTATCGGTTCTGGTTCATGTGAATGCAGATAATCCAATACATCGCACAATTGCACAGCCCACTTGATCACCTGTGATTCAGGGATAAAATCTGTAACCCGCTCTAAAACCCGTTCGAGATCTTTCCCATACACATATTCAATCACAAGATACGCCCGTTGGTCAATGGTGAAATAATCATAGATATTTGTGATCGATGGATGCGACAAAGTAACCAGAAGATTGGCTTCTCTCTCGAAGTTCTTAATCATCATCTGGTTAATCTTGGGATCCGTATTCGCGCTAACCATCTCTTTGATCGCCACCAACTTGACAGCATTGGGAAAATGCATATCTCTTGCGCGATAAACAGCACCCATCCCACCAGAGCCAATCACATCCTGGATGAGGTATCGGCGCATCAGCAAACTTTTTGCTGGTAAACGGCCTGGTCTTTTGCTTTCCGATTCGGGAAATACGCGGGTTATGATACGATCTTGCAGAATAACCTCCCCTGATTAATCACGCCCTGCAATAGATTACGATGAGAGAGAACTTTACTCATTATATATCACTTCTCGCTTCTCATGGACAATTTGAACCGAGTATTTATGGGCCCGGAGCCTGGCTTTTCCAAAGTATCATGGCTGGCGCATTATTCGGATTCAATAACCATGAGGTATGAAGCAGCAGCCCACCCGCTCCTTGATGCATCATACGGAGATTCAAGATACCACCAGACATAACCATCTTGTTCGACCGGTCCATTCACAACCGTGAACAATTCCAATTCCTGTCCCACAAACTGAATCGTTCCCGCAGTGCCCGGATTCGCCCGTAAACGCAAGCCCAGCCCACCCGTTTCAACGATTTGCACAACAGTCCCAACAGTTATTCCCTCGATGACAATCGAAGGGGTTTCAAAATCGTCCACAGAAACCGTTGGGCTGGGCATCACATGTGGGGTTGCATAAGGAATAAGCGTTACAACAGGCTCCTGTGATTGTGCGGACTGAGCTGGTATCGATATTAAAATCAACGAAATTAAAGCGGCAAACAAAATCAAGCCTGCAACCAATGCAATAGCCATTATGATCAGAATGCGTTTTCTGCCTTTGCGCAAAGTGTCTTCAGTCATCATCCACCTAATTATAGCGGAAATTGATGTAACTCATAACAACAGTTATGGCTTTGAATAACTTCACGACCCTCCCGCATTTTTTCCATCAATACCCCTATGATATAATTAATTGCAATATGACAATTGCACACAACCCCACCTCGATGATAGGCAATCGCTATGAAATTAACCGCCTGGTTGGTACCGGTGGCATGTCCATTGTATACAAAGCACGCGATGTGGTACTAGATCGCGATGTCGCCATTAAAGTGTTGCGGCAAAAATACGCCAGTACAGAAGATATGCGCCTTCGCTTCCAACAGGAGGCTCGCGCAGCTGCAAAATTATCCCATCCCAATATCGTCACTGTGTTTGATTCTGGATTGGATGGAACTCGCATTTTTATCGCCCTGCAATATATCGAGGGGTCAAATTTAAAAACACACATTCAAACCCGTCCCTCCATCAACATGATAACAGAACTCGATTATGGCATTCAAATATGCAGGGCTATTGATCACGCGCACGCAAACAAAATTATTCACTGTGACATTAAACCCTCTAATATCCTCCTCGATGAATCGAATCAAGTGAAAATCACAGATTTCGGACTTGCTCGTGTGATGCAGCAGTCTGACAACTTCGACAATGAATTCTTCTGGGGCTCTCCCTATTACGTTTCTCCTGAACAAGCCAAAGGTGAACCGCCTTCCATTGCTTCAGACATCTACTCTTGTGGCATCGTTTTATACCAATTGTTTACCGGGTATCTTCCTTTCACAGCCGCCACAGTAGATGAATTATTACAGGCTCATATTCAAGTGACACCACAGCCCCCAAGCGAAATAAACCCCGACATTCCTGACACACTGAATTCTTTAATACTGCGCTGTTTAGAAAAAGATCCCCGCAAACGTTTCCGTTCATTCTCGCAACTTAGAGACAATCTGGCATCTGTAAGGCATTCCTTGATTTTAAGCCTGACAGCAGAGCCGATAGAATCAAAACCAAACAAACTAACCCTCGCAGAATCGATCCGAACAGCAAATCCACCCAGTTCAAAACACAAGTATACACTTCCTGAAAAAACGCCCAAACAGTTCGATTGGATTTCCATTCTGTTAGGATTGTTAGCCACCATAGCGGTAGCTGGTTTGATTCCATTTTGGATTTATGTTTATTTCAATGTCCCGGGATAATAGGTGTAGATGATGATAATCTCTCCGTCAATACTATCAGCAGATTTTGGCAACCTCCAATCACAATTAGAACAAATCGAACTGGGGGGAGCTGATTGGATCCATGTGGATGTGATGGATGGACACTTTGTCCCCAACATCACCATGGGGCCGTTCATCGTCAATCATTGCCGTAGATTATCAACACTCCCGCTGGATGTGCAT